>NZ_KV810639.1:0-266 GCF_001812855.1 Streptococcus sp. HMSC072D03 | reverse complement strand
GAGTCACGGTAGCTGAGACATCAATCGTTGAGAAAAACTGTCAAATCTCCAACCTTGTCCGACAAAAGCTTACACAACTCCTAACTGAGAAGATGTCACTAACTGATATTGCCAGAAAGCTTCGTGTGTCGACGTCCACTGTCTATCGTAAGCTCGACCAGTTTACTTTCAAGGAACATTATGACAAGCTCCCTACTGTTATGTCCTGGGATGAGTTTGGGTTCAAGAAAGGGGAATTCGCTTTTGTGGCCCAGAATTATGAGACA
>NZ_KV810638.1:0-221 GCF_001812855.1 Streptococcus sp. HMSC072D03 | reverse complement strand
AGTGCAAGTGAATCTGCAAGTACTTCAGCGTCGATGAGCGCCTCAACGAGTGCGAGCGAATCAGCCAGCACTTCAGCGTCGATGAGTGCTTCAACAAGTGCAAGTGAATCTGCAAGTACTTCAGCGTCGATGAGCGCCTCAACCAGTGCGAGCGAATCAGCCAGCACATCAGCGTCACAGAGTGCCTCAACAAGTGCGAGCGAATCCGCAAGTACGTCAGC
>NZ_KV810637.1:48632-79697 GCF_001812855.1 Streptococcus sp. HMSC072D03 | reverse complement strand
GAAAGTATGCACTTAATTTGACAATTCAAGACATAAAAAAGAAGACAAGACTTGCCTTCTCTTTTAATTATTTCTTACCACCCTTAACTGGTGCCTTATCAGCTTTCTCTATAGCTTCTTTAATTGTATTAGTATAGAGTTTAGCACCACGATTAATTGAGTCGCTATCGGATCCAAAGTGAACCCCATCTGTACCATTCCAGATAGAAATATTTTCTTTAGCCACTTGATACCAGTCAGCAACCGTCACAAAGTCGTATTTCTTAGCCATCTCTAACTCATACTTACGTAACTGAATCAAAGATTGGGCCTCATTACCAGATTTACTACCATTATATGGTGTCACAAAGATAATATGGTGACCCTTAGGTAAATTCTTGATAATTTTATTAATAACGCCTTTATAGTCGTCAATCTCATTAACACCACCAGCAATGACAACATCCTTAGCAAGAGCATTACTATCCGCGTAATCTTTAAGCAAATCGTTGATTGTTGATAGGTTACGACTGACAACTGCATCTATAGCGACATTATCAATACTTGATTCCAGCTGATCTTTTGATCTAAGAGCTACGGAGTCCCCTAAAACTGTCACTCCCTTATTCACACCAAATGAAGTAGCCTGACTGTTCTCCGCATTTGTACGCGTCAATTTCATCTTAGTTTGAGCTTGCGACAACCCATTAGCTTCTAAATCTTTCTCGAAGTTCCCTACAGCCGGCGCAAAGAGAGAAATAAGCACTGTAATTAAAGTGAGACCACTAAATACATAAAGCACAATATGTCGGTACGGCGTCAAGTCTAGGTCTATTCCAAAGAGACTGGCCTTTCTTCCTGCAATAAATGGCTCTATTATATAGTAGGAAAGTGTCGCAAAAACAATTGACAGAATCGTTGTCAGAATGACTGCAATAATATTATTGGTCAATTGACTAAAGATAATATATAGCGGCCAGTGAAAAAGATAGACACTATAGCTGATTTCTGCCAGATAACTAATAAGAGCAGGCTCTGATTTCCCAGGCAATTTCTCATGGAGGACACGGGCAGAGTAAATCATAACAGCCGTGAACAAACTAGCCAAAACAAAACCAAATAGGTAGGTGATGCGTTCCTCAAAATGAAGGACTAAGCCCAACAATACGAGCAAGGCAAAACTTCCTGCCATATAAAGGACTGTCTTTTTCAGAGTCCAAAGACGTATATTTTTCTTGAACCTAGCGGTCGTTTCATACACACCTGAAAGTGTCGCAAAGAGCGAGCCTAGGAAGAATGGATAGGCATGCGTAATTGATGAGAAATACAAGCGAGAAAAACTATCAACAAAGAAAGCACTAATAAACATTGATAGAAAGCTCACCATAAAGCAGGCAAGAGATACCATAAAGACTAGGCCTCTAAATTGATTTTGGTGTTTGACACGCTTAGCTAGGAACCAAAGCAAGGCACCCCAAAGAATATAATAGTGAACCTCAATAGCCAGACTCCATGTATGGAGGTAAATATGCTGGTTAAACTGGTTCTCGTAATTTCCTCCAGTCAGAATCTCATAATAGTTAGTTACAAAACCGATAACAGAGGTAATTTGACGTCCAATACCTGCAATAAAATCATTTCGAACCAAGAGTGCCAAAGGGGTACAGATAAGAACCATCAACACAAGTGGTGGTACGATCCGGTAGAAGCGTCGTCGCATAAAACCAAGGTAATCAATGCGATGTGTCCGAGATACCTCATCAATCAAAAGCGCTGTAATCAAATACCCTGAGAAGGTAAAGAAGACATCAACACCGATGAAGCCCCCAGGAAGAATACTTGGGAAGAAATGATAAATCAGAACCAAAAAAAGTCCTGTCACACGAATATAAGAAAACCAGTTAATTCTCATCCTTTAAAAATCCCCTGCTTAAATTTTCCTTTGTAGGTAACCTTATTTTCAGTAGTCAATTTTCCTTGGCCATCGGCTTGCCCAGACTTGAACTCACCTTGATAAATCCAACCCTCATGAGATTTGAAGGTTCCTTGACCATTAAAGGAACCATTCTTAAATTCTCCTGTGTAGGTATCACCATTGTCATAGGTCAAAGTTCCTTGACCATTCAAACGGTGGTTCTGCATCTGACCTTTATAGGTAATCTTAGTCCCATCAATCTTGATAGAATGTTGCGTTTTTATAGTCACCAAAAACAAGGACAGGGCACATAAAATAATAACCCCTACTGTGATACGCTCAAATTGATTTCGGTCAATATCAATATTTTTAAAATCAAAATCCTTTAGTTGTTTAAAATTCATTGTCTATCCTTAATCCACTGTAACCAGTCTCGACAACCTGCAGTTACCAATTTATATGTTTCTTCAAAGTCACCTGTGTACCATGGGTCCGGCACTCCACCAGGTCTGAAAAGCTTGATTTTATCGTCATAATGCCCTGCAGATATCTGTAGAAGATCCTCAACATTTGACTCATCCATTCCCACAACTAGATCAAAGAACTCAAAATCAGCCTGACTAATCTGCTGTGAGCCCTTGGAAGAGTCAAAAGAAATAGCATATTTCCTTAAAATCTTTTGGGTACCTTGATGAACTGGATTTCCATGCTCCCATGAAGATGTCGCGCGACTTTCGATATGCAAAGACTTTCCTTGGTCCAGCTCTTTCATCACAAATTCTGCCATTGGGCTACGACAAATATTCCCCAGACAAACAAATACAATCTTCTTCATTATTCACCTCTTGCCCAAAGCTATTAAGAGATATGCTCACTTATTTTCTTTGTCAAAATTACGAACACACTTTTAAATCATGAAAGTAGGTTCTCATTAATTTTCATTTAATCAATCCATATTATACCGAAAAACTAATCAAATAGAAAGGTTTCTCTCCTAATCATATCGAAAAATTAGTAACCTTTTTTAATAGTTGCAACATTCATATTAATCCATAAGTTTAAGGCGTGAGAA
This sequence comes from Streptococcus sp. HMSC072D03, assembly GCF_001812855.1. Lineage (NCBI taxonomy): Bacteria > Bacillati > Bacillota > Bacilli > Lactobacillales > Streptococcaceae > Streptococcus > Streptococcus sp. HMSC072D03. Next base: position 76,731 of record NZ_KV810637.1, on the reverse strand, counting down.
AAGAGAACCTAGTTTCCTAGATTCTCCTTTTGTTGGCTTTAGATATTTGACCAAACACTTTCAAGAATGTTTGTTTGTTCACGTCCTGGTCCTACAGAGAAAGTAGAGATACGTACACCTACCAATTCACCAACACGACGAACATAATTACGAGCATTTTCAGGAAGCTCATCTAAACTACGGCAACCTGTGATGTCTTCTTCCCAACCTGGCAATTCTTCATAGATTGGTTCACAGCGTTTCAATTGCTCAAGACTAGCTGGGTAGTAATCAATACGCTCACCATCAAGGTCGTAAGCTACACAAATTTTTACAGTGTCAAGACCTGAGAGAACATCGATACAGTTCAAGCTGAGGTTTGTGATACCTGATACACGACGGCTATGACGCATCACCACTGAGTCAAACCATCCTACACGACGTGGACGTCCAGTTGTTGTTCCATATTCATGACCAACTTCACGGATACGTTCACCCACTTCATCAAATAGCTCAGTTGGGAAAGGACCATCACCAACACGACTCGTATAGGCCTTACATACACCAACGACCTTGTTGATTTTAGATGGACCAACCCCTGAACCGATTGTAACACCACCCGCAACTGGGTTTGATGACGTTACAAATGGGTAAGTACCTTGGTCAATATCAAGCATAACCCCTTGAGCTCCTTCAAAGAGGACACGTTTACCTGCATCAAGAGCGTCGTTCAAGATTACAGATGTATCTGTAACGTATTGCTTAATTTGTTGTCCGTAAGCGTAGTATTCTTCAAAAATCTCATCGAATGATAATTCTTCAGCCTCATACATCTTACTGAAAAGACGGTTTTTCTCAGCTAAGTTTGTTTTCAAACGATCAGCAAAGATTTCTTTGTCCAAAAGGTCTGCAATACGGATACCTACACGCGCAGCCTTATCCATATAGGCAGGCCCAATACCCTTGTTAGTTGTACCAATCTTATTATCACCTTTAGCAGCTTCTTGCAGTTGATCAAGTTTAATATGGTACGGCAAGATAACGTGCGCACGGTCAGAAATACGAAGGCTCTCTGTTGACACACCTTCGGCATGAAGATATTCCAACTCTTTGACAAGTGATTTAGGATTGACCACTACACCGTTCCCGATAACAGAGATTTTCTCTGGGAAGAAAATACCTGATGGAATCAAGTGCAATTTAAATTTCTTACCATCGATAACAATCGTGTGACCTGCATTGTCTCCACCTTGATAACGTGCGATCACTTCGGCATCTTGACTTAGGAAATCTGTAATTTTCCCTTTACCTTCATCACCCCACTGGGTACCCACAACAACTACTGATGTCATATTATTTTGATAACGGACAGCTCCACCTTTACGAGGCTGTCCCCACCTTTCTTGAAAAACTTCACGGTGGGAATTTCACCCACAAGTTTTGCGTTACAGTTTATTATAGCAGAAAAAAGGCTATTTGTTCAACGTTGAAAGCGTTTCTTACAAAATATTCTGACAGTTATAGCTAAGATTGCAACTCATTATTTACAATCTCTTTTTTATCCTTACATCTTATATAGAACTACCAGCTATTTTATGACCAAATAATTCTACTAGCTATTTAACCTGCTTCATATAATGATTTAACTGCCTTTGATTCTTTAAAATAATTGTCTTGTCAGAATAATTTTTAACAACTGTATGATATTGCTCGACATATTTTTTGGAACGTCCGTCTAATAAAATCCATTTCACAAATGCAAAATCAAATTTTTCATTACAGTCTTCTGCCATGCTAGGACGTGTCTTTCCCCTATATGTTAAATAGCGCCTAAATGCCCGATAGAGACAATTAACTCTGTTAAAGTTGAAAAAGACAATACAGTCAGCTTCCCTCATCCGTTCTTCATAAAGACAGGCCGAGTAATTCCCTTCAATAATCCAATCACGTTGTAGCATAAATGTTGATATATCGTCAGTCATTTCATCAACTGTTCGCTCTTGCCAATTTGATGTAAAATGAATTTTATCTAAATGAAGAACCTCACAATTGTAGTGTTGACCTAAAAAGTTTGCCAAAGTAGACTTTCCAGAGCCGCTATAGCCAATGCTTGCAATTTTCAACACAGGTCTCCTTTTTCAATTCTGTTTCCTGACTAATATCATAACACAAAGCATATATCTTAGAAGGAATTATCATTTGGAACAACTCTCGTTTGGACAAACAAGCACGTAAAGTTCTGTTTAAAGTGAGTTCTTTCTTAGAAAAATAAAAAAAAAGACCTACAATCAAGTCTCTTTTCGATATTAAACTGCCCCCTACAGGGCTCGAACCTGTGACCCATGGATTAAGAGTCCACTGCTCTACCAACTGAGCTAAGGAGGCTGGATGCTGTATTGGTACCGATGATCCACGGTTTGTATTGAACCCGCGACGTAAAAAAGCAGGTGGGCGACTCGCTACTAACTTCAGTTGCTTCTGGGTGAGCCAGCCTGCACACTGTTAATAGACCTCTGTCTCCCGATAATACAAAAATTAGTCGGTCAACACTTATATGTGGATTCGTATACCACAGCAATTTCTATGTTTTTATAATACCACTTTTGAAAATTATTGCAAGAGGAAAAATCAATTTTTTGCAATCGTTTTCGTTGATTCCTCTCGTATTACCTAGATAACTTATCGATCCGTTCTTTATTAGCTCCAAGAGCTCTTTCATATTTCCCGGTTTCATTGGGTTGGAAATAATTCACACCTCTTAATTTATCAGGAAGATATTGTTGTTTGACCCACTTTTCAGGATAAGCATGGGGATACTTGTAATCTTGTGCATTGCCCAGTTCCTTGCTTCCAGCATAGTGTCCATCTCTCAAATGACGAGGAATAGGTAAATTTCCTGATTTTCTAAGGTCTGCCAAGGCAGCATCCATAGCCATATAAGCCGAATTCGACTTAGGAGATAAAGCTAAGTCAACAACTACATTAGCAATCAAAATACGCGCCTCTGGGAAACCTACTTTCTGTGCAGCTTCCAAAGCTGTAACCGTGTGAACTTGCGCATCAGGATTAGCTAAACCAATATCCTCGTACGCAATCACAGTCAAGCGCCGTGCTAGACTAGGGAGATCTCCTGCTTCAACCAAACGTGCTGCATAGTGAAGACTGGCATTAACATCAGAGCCTCGAATAGATTTTTGCAAAGCAGAAAGCACATCATAGTGTCCATCACCGTCTTTATCCATGGTGATATAGCTACGTTGTAAACTATTTTCCACTGTATCTAAAGTAATATGGCGAAGCCCATCTTCTGAAGCTGGCGTCGACATGACAGCTAAATCTAAGGAATTATAAGCCGAACGTAAATCACCATTAGTAGCCGTAGCAATAAAATCTAGAGCATCCTCATCTAACTGGACATCAAAGTCAAAGCCACGCTCCTTGTCCTCTAGAACACCTAGGATAGCTTCCTTAATATCCTCGTTAGAGAGTGGTTCCAACTCAAATATTTGTACACGACTACGGATGGCTGGTGTGACAGAAAAAAACGGATTCTCCGTTGTAGCCCCAATCATGATAATATTGCCGTTCTCTAAGAGTGGCAATAAAAAGTCTTGTTTAGCTTTATCCAAACGATGAATCTCATCTAGAAGCAGAACTAAGCCACCTGAAAATTTAGCCTCTTCCGCAATTTCCTGCAGGCGTTTCTTGCTATCAACAGTAGCATTAAAGGTTCTAAAAGCAAATTTTGTTGTTCCTGCAATAGCACTAGCTATTGAGGTCTTCCCGATACCTGGTGGCCCGTAGAGAATCATTGACGACAGCATATTCGCTTCTACCATACGGCGAATAATTTTACCTTCACCAACCAAATGCTTCTGACCAATCACCTCTGAAATTGTACGTGGACGCATGCGTAGAGCAAGATTATCTGGCATCTTCTCTCCTTTTTTAACTGATTTTTTCTTATTATAATAAGCATATACTATTTTGTTATAAAAAGAAATTATAAATAGTTCTTGTCAAACCTAAATTCTTATGATAGAATGTTTTGGTATGTGGTGCTAGCACATCCGTAATAAATTCTACCTAGGAGGAAAACACGAAATGGCTAAAGTATGTTACTTTACAGGACGTAAAACTGTTTCTGGAAACAACCGTTCACACGCTATGAACAAAACTAAACGTGCCGTTAAACCTAACCTTCAAAAAGTTACTATCCTTGTTGATGGTAAACCTAAAAAAGTTTGGGCTTCAGCTCGTGCGCTTAAATCTGGTAAAGTTGAACGCGTTTAATCTTATTGGATATTAAGAGAGATGACTTCAGTCGTCTCTTTTTTTGTTCATCGTCTTTCCCTTTTGGCTATACTTATGTTATAATAAAGAACTAACAGATAATTCTTATAGAAAGAAGGTGTCAGTATGGGATTTACAGATGAAACTGTTCGTTTCAACCTAGACGACGGTAGCAAAGATGAAATCAGTAATACTTTGACAAATGTTTACCGTTCGTTGGCTGAGAAAGGTTACAATCCTATCAACCAAATCGTCGGTTATGTTCTGAGCGGTGACCCTGCTTATGTTCCGCGTTATAATGACGCCCGTAACCAGATTCGTAAATACGAACGTGATGAAATCGTTGAAGAACTCGTTCGCTATTATCTTAAAGGAAATGGAATTGACCTCTAATGCGAGTAATGGGACTTGATGTTGGCTCAAAAACAGTAGGAGTTGCGATTAGTGATCCCCTCGGTTTTACAGCCCAAGGCGTTGAAATTATCAAAATTGACGAGGAGGCTGAAGAGTTTGGTTTCGACCGACTAGGCGAGCTCGTTAAAGAATATAAGGTAGAAAAATTTGTTGTTGGTCTTCCTAAAAATATGAATAACACTGAAGGACCACGTGTTGAGGCAAGCAAAGCCTATGGTGACAAAATCAAGGAAATCTTTGGAATTCCTGTAGATTACCAAGACGAACGCTTGACAACTGTTCAAGCCGAGCGTATGTTGGTTGAACAAGCAGATGTCAGCCGTGGTAAACGTAAAAAAGTTATTGATAAATTAGCTGCCCAACTTATTCTACAAAACTACCTCGATCGAATGTTTTAAGAAAGTGTAATAGAGACCTAATAGTCAAATGACAATCTAGTAAACTGCCAAGCAAATATACTAGATTTCCTCACTATTCAGTGCTCTCTACAAAAAGGAGAACAATATGTCACACAATCACGACCACAACCATGATCATGAAGTCATCACTTTAGTAGACGAACAAGGAAATGAAACACTTTTTGAAATCTTGTTGACTATTGATGGACGCGAAGAATTTGGTAAAAACTATGTTCTTTTGGTACCAGCTGGTGCTGAAGAAGATGCTAACGGGGAAATTGAAATCCAAGCATACTCATTCACTGAAAATGAAGACGGTACTGAAGGCGACCTTCAACCAATTCCTGAAGATTCAGATGCTGAATGGGATATGATTGAAGAAGTTTTCAATAGCTTCATCGACGAAAACTAAAAATATTCAATGCCATAGGCAAAGAAATGACTTGTTAAAAAGAGATTGGGATATTGTATCTCAGTCTCTTTTTTAGATATTTTTTTCTTAAATGTAAGAAATTAGAGGAAAATTGACTAAATGGTATTATCTGATATACTTTAAATAAGACAATTAGGGGATAAGACCCTTTTATTTATAACTTTCCAAATGTCAACAAAGGAGTTTAATTGTGAGTCCATACAACGAAGACAATACTTTAGATTCAAGTGGCTACCAAGGTTATCATCGAAGCCACCATCGCTCTCATACACAAGAGAATCAATCCGAAAAGATTGAAGTGACAATTCAGGGACATACAGAAGAATCAAATGCGTCTCAAATAGAGAAAAAAACTAAGATTTCACTTCCATGGAAGCATAAAGGCCATATCCTGATTCTCAGTTTGATTTTGAGTATTTTTAGTATATCAGTTCCCTGCTTTACAGACTTTGCCAATAATATACAGTATCAAAACCTTTACATTGCAAAAATGTTTGCCAATGGTAGCTTACCCTACTCTGACTTTTTTGCGACAGGTGGCTTCTTTTATTACTTACTAGTTTCTCTGGCTTTCCGTTTAGGATCAACTCTTTGGCTGATTCCTATTCAATTCCTTACCTACTATCTTTCTGGAAGTTACCTTTACAAGACTGTCATGCACATGACAAACAAGAAGGAAATTGCCACTCTAATTAGTATTATTTTCTATGTCACTAATGGAACACTTGGTTTTGGTGGGCTCTACCCTATCCAATTTGCTATGCCTTTTGTCCTAGGTGCCATCTTCTTCTTAACTCGTTACTTTGCGGGTCACAGTCGTGATGAAGCCTTTATTCTTTACGGCTTCGCTGGCACTGCGGGAGCTCTTTTTGAAGCTCGAACTCTTATTTTCTGGATATTGTCACTTGTGACAATCTTCGTTTACAACCTTGTCAACAAGCACTTTGCTCGTGGTTTTTATCAAGTTCTTTGTATTATTTTTGGTAACATTCTAGTATTGTATCTATGTCTTTACTTTATCCTAAATTTACAAATTACATCGGACTATATTAACCAAGTTTTGGTTTACAACTTTACACAACTTGCTGTAGAAAAAAATGACTTTCTACTTACGTTAGCTTACCAAAGTTTTGCTGTCATCGGCTCTGGATTACTTATTGGTGCACTGACTACAAGCAACCACCTTCTTGGCGATGCTAAAGATAAGAGTATCAAGTGGGTACTACTCCTTAGTTTTATCTTTACAGTAGTTTACAGCTTGTTCTCTCAAAGTTTTGGACTTTACAGTATTCTCAACATCGTACCTTATGGTCTAGTCTTGATAGCGCTTTCTTTAGATGATGCTATTAAAAAGAGAGAAGAGCGAACTTCTCACCGACGTCGTAATGGTAACCAGATTCACACACTTAAAGTTTTTGGTATCTTCCTTAGTCGTAATTACTTCTTACCTATTGCAGTCTTTGCATTTGCTTTCGCAATGCCAATCATTATGTTCCTATTTAATTTAGGAAATAATACTGAACGTAGTACTGTTGCAAATTACCTCGCTAAAAATACCAAAAAAGATGAAACTATCTACGTTTACGATTCATCAGCAAAAATTTATTTGGAAAGCGGTCGTAAAGCAGCCTCACAATTTGTTCTTCCAGAACTTAACACAGCTAAATCTAGTCATCAGAAAGCTCTCTCAGATACTATTATCCAAGATTCAGCACAATATATAGTTGTTCAACAAGATACACAACTACCTTCTGATGTTAAATCTACACTTTCAAAAAACTATAAAAAAGCCCCTGTAAAAGGCGTTGAACGATACACTGTTTACGTCTTAAAATAGGTCGAAAAATCAATATATAGTGGTTGAGATAAAAATATACCACAATATATTGATTTTTTTTTGCCTAGTGCTATAATTAGTAACGAGGTGATTTTTAGATGATTACATTAGAAAAAGAAAAGGTTACAATCAACCCTGATATCAAAGTCATCAAACGTGATGGTCGTATGGTTGTCTTTGATTCAAGTAAAATATATGAGGCTATCCTCAAAGCAAGTGAGGCTATTACACCTATCACACCATTAATTGAAGCAAAGTTGGAGGGAATTGCCAACCGTATTGTTGCTGAAATTAATGACCGCTTCACTCAAAATATCAAAATATATGAAATCCAAAGCATAGTAGAGCACGAGTTGCTAGAAGCAAACGAGTATGCTATCGCTCAAGAATATATTAACTATCGTACCAAGCGTGATTTTGAGCGCTCTCAAGCCACTGACATTAATTTCACCATTAATAAACTTGTCAATAAAGACCAGGCTGTTGTTCACGAAAATGCTAATAAGGACAGTGACCTTTACAATACACAACGTGATTTAACCGCAGGAATTGTCGGAAAATCTATTGGACTTAAAATGCTTCCTTCACATGTGGCGAATGCTCATCAAAAGGGGGATATCCACTTCCACGATTTAGACTACAGTCCTTACACACCTATGACTAACTGTTGCTTGATTGACTTCAAAGGCATGTTGGCAAATGGTTTTAAGATTGGTAATGCTGAAGTTGAAAGTCCTAAATCCATTCAAACTGCAACAGCACAAATTTCACAAATCATCGCAAATGTTGCCTCTAGTCAATACGGTGGCTGTACTGCAGACCGTATCGATGAGTTTTTAGCTCCTTACGCAGAACTTAACTACAAAAAACACTTAGCTGATGCTAAAGAGTGGGTAGCTGAAGAAAAACGTGAAGACTATGCACGCGCCAAAACGCGTAAAGATATCTACGATGCTATGCAATCTCTTGAATACGAGATTAATACGCTTTTCACTTCGAATGGACAAACTCCCTTTACCTCTCTCGGTTTCGGTTTAGGGACAAACTGGTTTGAGCGTGAAATCCAAAAGGCTATCCTACAAGTTCGTATTTTAGGACTTGGCTCCGAACACCGTACTGCCATTTTCCCTAAACTCATTTTTACCTTAAAACGTGGACTTAACTTAGAGCCTAGCTCACCTAACTACGATATTAAGCAACTAGCTCTTGAATGTGCAACAAAGCGTATGTATCCAGATGTCCTATCATATGACAAAATCGTTGAATTGACGGGTTCCTTTAAAGCTCCTATGGGATGTCGTTCCTTCCTACAAGGGTGGAAGGATGAAAATGGTGTCGAAGTTAATTCTGGACGAATGAATCTGGGTGTTGTAACCCTTAATCTTCCTCGAATTGCCCTAGAATCTAAGGGAGACCAAGATAAATTTTGGGAAATTTTTGAAGAAAGAATGGGAATTGCCAAAGATGCACTCGTCTACCGAGTTGAACGTGTCAAAGAAGCGACACCTGCTAATGCCCCCATCCTTTATCAGTATGGTGCCTTTGGTCAACGTCTAGGTAAATTCGACAATGTAGATCAACTATTCAAACATCGTCGTGCAACTGTATCACTTGGTTATATTGGGCTTTATGAAGTAGCATCCGTTTTTTATGGTAGTGACTGGGAGACTAATCCAGAAGCCAAAGCGTTCACGTTAGATATCGTTAAAGCTATGAAAAATGCTTGTGAAAGTTGGTCTGACGAATATGATTATCATTTCTCTGTTTATTCAACACCATCAGAGAGTTTGACGGATCGTTTCTGTCGTTTGGATACTGAAAAGTTCGGTGTCGTGACTGATATCACAGATAAAGAGTATTACACCAACTCTTTCCACTACGATGTTCGTAAAAATCCAACACCATTTGAAAAATTAGAATTCGAAAAAGCTTACCCAGAAGCTGGTGCAACTGGTGGATTCATCCATTACTGCGAATATCCAGTCCTCCAGCAAAATCCAAAGGCACTCGAAGCTGTCTGGGACTTTGCTTATGACCGTGTCGGTTACCTCGGAACGAATACTCCAATCGATAAATGCTACAAGTGTGACTTTGAAGGGGACTTCACCCCAACAGAACGTGGATTCATGTGCCCTAACTGTGGCAACACAGATCCTAAAACAGTTGATGTTGTTAAACGTACTTGCGGCTATCTAGGAAATCCACAGGCACGCCCAATGGTTAAAGGACGCCACAAAGAAATCTCTGCTCGAGTCAAACACATGAACGGTTCAACCATAAAATATGAAGGTAAACACCTTTAATGAGACCTAGAATACATTATAATAAACTAGAAGCAGCTGGATGATATCTTCCAACTGCTTTGCTTATTTCATTTTTAGAAAGGAATATAATGGGAAAATATCAATTAGATTATAAAGGTATGCAACAAGTGGAACGTTACCACGAAAAAAATGCAACCGTCAAAAACGATAAAAAAGCACGTGTCCAAGCCCTTTTGAAAAAAGCTGGAAAGAAGAAATAATATGATCTTACGCCGACCGAGTCAAACAGATAAAGAAGCTATCTTAGAGATGATGGCTGAATTTGAAAGGGAGCAATCTGCTCATGATGGTGGATTTTGGAACCCCGACAATTTTGTTTATGAAGAGTGGCTAGAAGAAAATATTCAATCGGAAGCGGGACTCAATATTCCTGAAAACTGGGTTCCTGCTATCCAGCTGGTTAGTTTTGACGAAGCGAATCATGCTCTTGGTTTTCTCAACCTTCGTCTCCGATTAAATGACTACTTACTAGAAAAAGGGGGCCATATTGGCTACTCTATCCGTCCATCCGAAAGAGGAAAGGGTTATGCGAAAGAATCACTCCGTCAAGGCTTACAAGTAGCTAAAGAGAAGAATATTCATCGTGCTCTGGTCACTTGTAGTATCAAGAATCCTGTTAGTCGAGCTGTTATATTAGCCAACGGTGGCCAGTTGGAGGACATTCGCCATGAAACTGAGCGCTATTGGATAGATTTGGAGTAGAATCATGACATGGAATACACCAAAACCACAGGAATGGAAGTCTGAAGAACTTAGCCAAGGACGTATTATTGACTACAAAGCTTTTAATTTCGTTGATGGTGAAGGCGTGCGTAACTCCCTTTACGTCTCTGGTTGCATGTTTCATTGCGAGGGATGCTATAACGCTGCCACCTGGTCCTTTAAGGCAGGAATTCCCTATACTAAAGAACTTGAAGAACAAATCATGAGGGATTTAGCTCAACCTTACGTACAAGGTCTCACGCTACTTGGTGGTGAACCCTTCCTAAACACAGGAATTCTCATTCCCCTAGTCAAACGCATTCGTGAGGAACTCCCGGAAAAAGATATCTGGTCTTGGACTGGTTATACTTGGGAGGAGTTGATGCTTGAAACTCCTGATAAACTAGAACTTCTTCAACTCGTTGACATTCTCGTTGACGGCCGCTTTGACATCACTAAAAAGAACCTTATGCTCCAGTTTCGAGGATCATCTAATCAACGTATTATTGATGTCAAAAAATCTCTTAATCAAGGAGAAGTCGTTATTTGGGACAAGCTAAATGACGGTCAAACCAACTATGAACAAGTCGATCGTAAAGATATGCTATAAAAAAAGTCTGAGCTTATAACTCAGACTTTTTTATGCAATTTTAACAAAAACTAGCTCATTATTAGAGGATAAATCCTCACGATAATTAAACTCATCAAAAGACAATTTTCGTAAATCATTAATCGTTTGACAATTCTCCTCCATAACAGCTGTCAAAAAAGCCCCTCTTGCCTTTTTGGAAATCGTAGAGTGAGTCTTAAGAACCCCATTGCGGTCTTCCATAAAACTAACCGTGAATAACTGCTTACGAAGAGTTGGACTAAAAACATCCTCGAATTCACTCGAAAGCAAAGAAACAACTGGAACTTGACTCTCCTCTAAAAATTGGTCATATTCGGCACGCCAATAGTTTTTTAAGGACTGACCATTAACCTTTATCTTCGTATGGAAGTCATGACGATGTTCTTGAATAGGGTAAAAAGCGGGAATGATTCCATAAAAAGAAGATGTGATAAACACTTGTTGACCTAAGAAATCTTTTTCACATGTGGATAAGTCACTACGTTTGATGTGACGATACATCAGACCATTAAAAAGCTCGACAGCCGGATAGCTCTTCGCTTCTCCCGACAAAATCGCAGCCCAGCGCTGCTTTTCTTTCTCAGCCTGCTCAGGCTTTATTTTATAAGCTGTGGATAATTCATCTGTGGACAATTTTGACATTTCAGTTAGGATAGCCGCACTCTTTTCGGATAATTTTTGAGACGAAACTTCCTTACTGGCCTTCATTTCTTTTGCGGTTGGAATTAAAAATCTAATCATACTGATATTGTAAAGTCAAGCAAGCATTTCGTCAAGAATTCTCTCCAACAAAAAAGAAGCTAACGTTCGTCAACTTCCTTTTTTGTTAGTCATCTAAATCAACAAAACGACCTAGAATATGTACATTTTCTGCGATGGAGACAAAGGCTTTAGGATCTGCCTTTCTCATATAATGCTTGAAGTCAGTATACTCTTCACGCGTAATAATCGCCAGTAATACTGCTTTCTTTTCGTGATTATAAGTCCCTTCCGCATCATTAATCATCGTTACTCCACGATGGAGTTTCTTCTGAATCATCCTTACAACTGGGTCGGGATTACTTGTGACAATCATAGCCTGCATTTTCTTTTGTTTTGTGAAAATCGCATCTGTTACTCGACTAGAAACAAAAATAGTCACCATTGAATAAAGAGCATATTTCCAACCAAAAAGAATGCCCGCAAAAGCCATGATAATCCCATTGACAATCAAGGAGATATTACCAACATCACGGCCTGTTTTCTTACGAATAGTGAGGCTAACGATATCCGTCCCTCCACTAGAGATACGTGATTTTAAACCGAAACCAATCCCCGTTCCCATGACCAAACCACCAAAGATAGCATTGATCAAAGGATCCTCTGTCAAGATTACATGTGGCATCACCTGAATAAAAAGGGAGCTCATCGTTACTGTAATGAAGGTAAAGATAGTAAATTTATGGCCAATCTTATACCAAGCCAGAATCAAGAGAGGGATATTAATTGCATAGAAAGTCAATGATACTGGTATCTCAAAACCTAAAGTTCTAACACTCAATGCCGATAAAACCTGTGCCAAACCTGTTGCTCCACTGGAGTAAACATGTCCAGGTTGAAAAAAGAAATTAACGGCGATTGACGATAAGAGCCCATAAAGTAAAGAAGCTGAGACTTTTTCAGTATATTTTTCACGGGAAATACTACGTGCAGCCTGCAAAACGCCCATTTTCTTCGCAGACTTTTTCGCTACAAATTTAACATGTTTATGAAGAGGTGCTTTATTCATTTTCTAAATCTACATGAAGGGCAAGTTCTTCCAACTGTTTATCAGCCACAAGACTTGGAGCCTGAGTCATAGGATCTGATGCCTTATTATTTTTAGGGAAGGCAATCACTTCACGGATATTATCTTTACCTGCAAGAAGCATAACAAAACGGTCAAGACCGATAGCCAAACCACCATGTGGTGGGAAACCATAGTCCATAGCTTCAAGAAGGAATCCAAATTGCTCATAGGCTGATTCTTCAGAGAAACCAAGGGCTTTCAACATACGTTCCTGTAGGTCTTTATGATTAATACGTAGACTACCTCCACCAAGCTCATAACCATTCAAGACAATATCATAAGCTACAGCACGTACCTTGGAAAGATCTCCTTCAAGCTCTGCTGCAGAATCTTCTGTTGGCAAAGTAAATGGGTGGTGAGCAGACATATAGCGTCCTTCTTCTTCAGACCACTCAAACATTGGCCAATCGACAACCCAAAGGAAGTTGAACTTAGTGTTGTCAATCATGTCAAGTTCTTTAGCAATTTGATTACGCAAAGCACCAAGTGTGTTATTAGCGATTTCAAGTGTATCTGCTACAAAAAGAACTAGATCATTCTCTTCGAGGTGTAAAGCATTTGTCAACTTATCCTCAATACTTGTCAAGAATTTAGCAACTGGACCTGCTAGAGCTCCATCAGTCATCTTAACCCAAGCAAGACCTTTAGCACCAAATTGTTTGGCAAACTCTGTCAACTTATCAATACTTTTACGTGAGTATTTATCTGCATTTCCTTTGACAACAATTGCCTTAACAGCTGGCGCCTCAGCAAACACTTTGAAGTCTACACCCTTGACAACCTCTGTCAAGTCTTGTAAAAGCATGTCAAAGCGTGTATCTGGCTTGTCAGAACCATAGTTATTCATGGCATCATCATAAGACATGCGTGGGAATGGTAGTGTAACTTCAATTCCTTTAGTTTCTTTCATAACCTTAGCAATCAATCCTTCTGTAATATCTTGGATTTCTTGCTCATTAAGGAATGATGTTTCCAAGTCAACTTGTGTAAACTCAGGTTGACGGTCTCCACGCAAATCTTCATCACGGAAACACTTAACAATTTGATAGTAACGGTCAAAACCAGCATTCATCAATAATTGTTTAGTGATTTGAGGACTTTGCGGAAGAGCATAAAAGTGACCTTGGCTAACACGGCTTGGAACCAAGTAATCACGAGCACCTTCTGGTGTAGATTTTGTCAACATTGGTGTTTCAACATCGATAAATTCCAAGTCATCAAGATAATTTCGGATGGCGTGAGTTACCTTTGCACGGAGCTTAAAGTTTTCCAACATCTCTGGACGACGAAGATCCAAGTAGCGGTAACGCATACGTGTATCATCACTAGCCTCAACACCATCTTTAATTTCAAATGGCGTTGTTTTGGCAGTATTAAGGACTTTAAGATTTTCAACTTTAAGTTCGACAGCACCTGTAGGCAAGTTATCATTAGCTTGTTCACGCGCTTCAACAGTTCCTGTTACTTCAATAACAAATTCACTACGCAAGCTTTCAGCTGTTTCAACAACATTAGCATCCGCATTTTCAGGGTTAACCACCAACTGCATCAAACCTTCACGGTCACGAAGATCGATGAAAATCAAACCTCCGAGGTTACGACGGCGAGATACCCAACCTTTCAAAGTAATAGTAGTTCCGATGTGTTCACTACGAACACGTCCGGCATACATAGAACGTTCCATAAATACACTTCTTTCGTTAATTTTTTAGTCTTAACTATTATAGCAAAAAGCCCATCAAAACCCCACCCATTTCAGGTTAGAATTTTAATAGACTTTCTTTTTTATAAAACTATTTGCCAAATTGTTTCAACAAATCACTAGTATCCACGTAATCTTCAGCAAACTCTTCAAAATCTTCAAAACGATAATCAGCTGTTTCTAAGTCAAGTAAACTATCCCAACGGAATCCGTAAACATCTTCAATGATAACACTAAGTTCATCAGTTTCCTCGTCTACCTGCCATCCCAAATAACGTTCCTGTGTTTCAAAACTCAAGACCACATCTTGACAATCTTGACGCCAAACCTGACCAAGTAATTGCTGGCACATCGCATGATCACTTGCAGGCTCATCATTGAACCAAGTAATGTCATGTTTATCAAGAAAGGTAATCAACTGCCAAAACTGTTGTTGGAAACGAATGGGCATACTACGATCAAAAGCCAAACTGAACTTTTCACTCCGTTTGAGCATATCAACTATACTAACCATATGCCCCCTACTTTTCTAACTGTTTGAGGACTGCTGCAAAATTGTTAGTTAGCTCTTCGAAACTTACAGTAACTTCCTCACGAGTAGCGTTATTTTTGACATTGACCTGACCCGACTCCACTTCACTCTCACCTAAGGTGATAACCGTCTTGGCCTTGAAGGTATCTGCTGACTTAAATTGCGCCTTAATCTTACGTCCAAGGTAATCACGTTCAGCCTTAAATCCTTGATAGCGGATAGCTTGAACTAACTCAAGAGCTTTGCCATTAGCACCTGAACCAAGTACTGCAATGTAAACATCCAGATTTTCTTCCACCGGAAGCTCAATACCTTGTTTATCAAGAACCAAAAGCAAGCGTTCTAAACCAAGTCCAAAACCAAAACCAGCTGTTTCTGGACCACCGAAGTATTCAACCAAACTATCGTAACGACCACCCGCACAAATTGTCAATTCAGACTTATCAACAGTGGTAATAAATTCAAAAATCGTGTGATTATAGTAATCAAGACCACGTACCATATTAGTATCAATCACGTAAGGAATGTTAAGACTATCGAGCATGGTACGTACTTCGTCAAAGTGCGCTTGACTTTCTTCATCTAAATAATCAAGGATAGAGGGAGCATTTTCAACTGCAACCTTATCTTCTTTTTCTTTTGAATCGAGTACTCGCAAAGGATTTTCATCCAAACGGCGTTGACTATCTTTTGACAAACTTTCACGCATCGGTGTCAAGTAGTCAATCAAGGCCTGACGATAAGCCAGACGACTCTCAGTATTTCCAAGGCTATTCAAATGAAGAGTAACATCCTTAATGCCAAGCGTATTAAAGAGTTGGTAGGCCATAGCAATGGTTTCAACATCTGTTGCAGGATTTTTTGATCCAAAGCACTCTACACCCAGTTGGTGGAACTCGCGCAAGCGTCCTGCTTGAGGACGTTCATAGCGGAACATTGATCCAATATAATAAACTTTAACAGGTTTTTGGACCTCTGGCGCAAAGAGTTTGTTTTCTACATAAGAGCGTACAACCGGTGCTGTTCCTTCTGGACGAAGTGTAATATGACGGTCTCCCTTATCATGAAAATCATACATTTCCTTAGTAACGATGTCAGTTGTATCACCTACTGAACGTGAAATGACCTCGTAATGTTCAAACATAGGTGTACGAATTTCACCATAATTGTATTTCTTAAATGTTTCACGTGCAACATTTTCTACGTACTGCCATTTGGCACTATCCGCAGGTAAAATATCCTGCGTTCCCTTAGGTTTTTGAAGTTTCATAATGATGATACAGGCCTCAGATAGACCTGCCCTCCTTTTCCGTTATTACAGATATAATCACTCTATTCTATCATAATTTATATAGCTTTTGGGAAATGGTGGAGGATTTTTCAACGTAAGAAAGAAACAGACCTCTCGGCCTGCCACAATCATTAATCTTCCTTATAAAGAATGAAGGTCACAATGAAAGATACCACAACAGAAATTACAAGACCTGCAATAGCTGTGTAAAAATATTTAAGTGTATCTTCACCGATATACGCTGCAATCGTCAAGATACCCGGGGAACCACCCGCAAAATTTCTCGCACCTAAAATACCAAGGAAGAAGCCACCTACTCCCCCTGCAACAATAGATCCTATAAGGGCTGCTTTATTTTGCAAAGTTACCCCATAAAGAGCCGGTTCCGTAATCCCACAAATCGCAGTAATCCCAGCAGATGAAGCTAGAGCTTTTTTATTGGTATCCTTAGTTTTTAAAGCAATAGCAAGAGCTGCTCCACCCTGAGCCACATTTGAAGCCAAAGCACCTGGCTGTGCAATCGTATCATAACCAATAGTCATACGGTTATTGATTCCAATGGATACTAAGCCATAGTGAGTTCCTGTTGTAACCATTAACGGGAAGGTTGCTCCTACAATTGTCGGAACAACCCATGGGCCAAAGTTTTCCAACCACTTAAAGAAGTCACCCAACCAGTTACCAATGACAGCACCAATTGGACCTAAAATCAAAAGTGTTACGATTGCAGTAATTAAGGTCGTAATCATAGGAACCAAGAAAAACTTCACAGCCTTTGGTGAAATTTTAATCGCAAAGCGCTCCACGTAACTCATAAACCAAACTGCCAAAATAACAGGGATAACCGTTGATGAGTAAGAAGTTAATGTAAGAGGAATACTAAAGAAAGAGACGCCATGACCTGATTCCTTGGCAGTTGTCACAATCTGAGTAAAAGTTGGGTGTAATAAAATAGCACCAATCAACATCCCCAATTGAGCATTCGTCTTAAACTGTCGAGCTGCTGAGGCACCTAAAAATACAGGTAAGAAATAAAATCCAGCATCGCCAATAAAATTAAGAACTTGATAGTTAACATCATCTACAGCTACTACCTTAAAGACAACCAAAAGGGACAAAACGGCCTTGATCATCCCTGCTGCTGTAATTACTGGTAAGATTGGGGTGAAAATCCCAGAAATAAGGGCTAAAAAGCTTTGAAGAGGAGTTCTATCTTGTTTTTCCGATGATTCCTTAGATACTTCATCTAGATCCAATAACCCTTCCAAAGCGCGGTATATATTTGGTACATCACTCCCAACAACAACTTGATACTGGCCACCACTCTTAGCCAAACTCACCACACCATCGATAGCTTTAACAGCCTCATCATCAGCTTTAGAATCATCTGCTAGGGTAAAACGTAAACGTGTCGCACAATGGGTTAGATTCTGAACGTTCCCCTTTCCTCCTACAGCTTCTAAAATTTTCTGCCCTATTTCTTTATAATTCATGACACTTCCTTTCTATATTCATAAAAAGAGAGAACAAGCTGAGCCTGTCCTCTGCATTTTTTCTATTATGACCAAACTTTATCAGTAATTGTTTTAATCAATTGCAATTTATTCCACTCGTCTTGCTCAGTCAAGATATTACCTTCTTCAGTTGAGGCAAAACCACATTGAGTTGAGATACCAAGGTTCTTAAGTGGTACAAGTTCAGCCGCTTCATGGATACGAGCAATGACAGCATCTACATCTTCCAAAGCTGGATCCTTAGAAGTAATCACACCAAGTACCAATTCAACATGATCACGGTTATTCCAAATCGTTGGAAGTGGTGCGAAGCTACCTGAACGCGCATCATCGTATTCCAAGAAGAAGATATCATAGTTCAATTGACCAAGATATTTAGCGACTGAATCATAGCCACCTTCAAAAAGATAAGTTGACTTAAAGTTCCCACGACAAATGTGAGTAGCCAAAGTCAAATCTTCTGGAAGACCTTCCAAAGCTTTATTGATAGTGTATACATCATCCTCAGCAATTTTTGCCAACTCAGCTGTTTTCTCAGGATTATTTTTTTCATTCTCAAACTGTTGAATCAAATAACCCCAAGTCGTATCATCCAATTGTACATAACGTGCACCCAAATCGTAGAAATGTTGGATGGTATCATGGTAAGCTTTAGCCAAATCATCAAGGAAATCTGTCCATGAATCATAGTAATCAGCATAAAGATCACTACGGTGGTCACGGTTAATGATGAGTGATGGACTTGGAATAGTTACTTTTGGAGTAATTCCTTCAGGAGTCACTGATTTAAGATATTCAAAGTCACGATAGAAAGGATGATTAGGATTTTCAGCAATTTTACCATTGATACGAACGTTAGTTGTACGTGTCTTAGCTCCATGGAATTTATATGAATCCTCTTGTTGGTAAGCTTCAAAACCAGTTAGGTTCCATAGGAAGTCAAGGTGCCACCAAGAACGACCAAATTCACCATCAGAAACGACTTGAAGACCATTTTCTACCTCATGATGAACCAATTCCTTAACCAATTCATCTTGTACTTTCAACAATTCATCTTGCGAAATCTCACCATTGGCAAATTTTTCACGTGCTTCTTTTAAAGCTTGTGGACGAAGGTAAGAACCAACATGATCAAAATGATAATGAACTTTACTCATAGTTATTTACTCCTTTTTATTCTTTCATTTAATGTAATAATAAGCCTATTCTAGCACTTGCTGTTATAGCTGTGAAATATGTATTTACTATCACATTATATAGTTTTTAACTATATATTTTCTTGAGAAGTTTTTTGTCAAGTAACTTTACTTTACAAAAAAGATATGTTATTCTGTTATAGTTGATTTAAAATCAAGAACATAAATATTAATTCGGAGGAAATAAAGAAATGGCAGTACCTGCACGTCACACTTCAAAAGCGAAGAAAAACAAACGTCGTACACACTACAAATTGACTGCTCCATCAGTACAATTTGACGAAACAACTGGAGATTACTCACGTTCACACCGTGTATCACTTAAAGGATACTACAAAGGACGTAAAATCGCTAAAGCTAACGCAGCTAAATAATAGAAGGGAGATACCATGCGCGTAAATATTACACTTGAACACAAAGAATCTGGTGAACGCTTGTACCTTACTTCAAAAAACAAACGTAACACTCCAGACCGTCTTCAATTGAAAAAATACTCACCAAAATTGCGTAAACACGTAATCTTTACTGAGGTAAAATAATAGAATTAAAAACCATGAAAATCTTATTTTCATGGTTTTTCTATTACTCAAAGAGGATCTCCTATGACAAAAATAGAAACATTTAGATGGCGTATGTGGCATGTTTATCTCCTTATTTTTATAACCATCCTACTTACAGGTACATTCGTTCGCTATGGTTATAGACTTCAAGCCGCTTATTCCTTAGACGATAGACTTTACGACTATACTAACAAAAAAGTTACTGTAACATCCTTTCAAAACGTCAAAATTGGAAACTTTAACGTTTTAGGTGTTAGGTTTGGAAATGAAAAAGCACTTGAGAGAAGTCAATTAGCCGTCGGTCGCACCTATCTAGCCTTCCAAGAATCTAGGTATAAAGCATCTAAACACAAGAAGGACTCTAAAAATTATGATATTATTCACTTTTATCAGCTTAGTAAAGACACTGGAAAAGGACACACTATTAATGTACTAGACCTTGCTAAGAAACTAGGATATGATGATCCTGGTTCCATGGATAATACCATGTACTCCGATGGTAGGGATGAGTTTGTGAAATTTTCATCCTATGACAACTAAAAAGTATTCTATGTCAATTTACGTACCCATAAGGCAACTAAAACCAAACCAGCAAAAGTCAGTCAATACTACGGATTTGCTAAACCTTACCGCTATCTCCTTTCAAAGGATAATTTTTCTATAGGTCATAAAGATGATCCCCTCACTATCAACTCCATGCCCCTTATCTGGACCAAAGAAAGAAATTTTGCTAATTACAAAGATCAAGACGATAACGAATACAGTGACCAATCGCTCAAAAAAAGATTCAGCCTAATTATCGTAACAACTGATTCACTTAATTTGGATGATGCCATTAAACTCCAAAAAGAGTTAACACCAGATAAGGAGGATATCTATTGGTATTTTACAAGTACTGATACAACGACTGGACACCTCGAGGAAGTTAAAAGTCAAAAAGATTACAACCTACTAGTTAAGGAGAGTCATAACTAATATGGTAAAAAATAGCTCCAAATACCTTAAAATTACTATGCCCTTGATTTTATTATTGACCATGATTGCTATCTTTTTCTATTACAATGCTCAAGAAAATATTAAAGGGTTTTATAAAACTCGTGGATTTCAAGGAAAGGTACAAATAACTGGTATCGGATGGGCAGATAAAATTACTTATCGTATGAATAAAGAAGATGAGGTTAAACATTACCTGATTTTCCATATTGATTATCAAGAGACCATTAATAACAAAAAAAGAACATGTAAAGACTCAACTTCCTCTCCATATTCAAGATTTACTCTATCCTTACATTGCCAGCCCAACAGAAAGCGACTCAGATTTTAATCGCCAAAATAGTGAATATAAGATTTTACCTGATGAAAGAGAATATGGGGACGACTTTGTTAAAAAGTCTATTAAAATCAACCCTAGAAATCAAAAATTTATCAATGATATCTCTAAAGCTTTAAGTACCGAGAAAGATTTAAAAAATATTATTGTTCAGATAGAACCTGTACCATACACCATACACGACGCTCTATACTTATGAGAGGGGACATTCTAAAGCGCTAGGTGGCTATTATGATTTTTCACTTAAAGATGCTCTACGAAACAATCAACTTACTGTTCAATTGAGTTTTCCTTCTGGTTCCACGACTAAAGAAATTGACTTACATTCTCAATTAGAACAGGTACTTAAAAACTCTGAACTACCAGATGGATGGTATATCTTAAATCAAAATAACGACTTTCCAAAAGAGGTACATATTGATGACAATCAAATTAGAATTAACTGAAGAAAGAACTCAGAGAGAATTATCTGAGGAAGAATGGGCTTTCCCTATTTGGAGATGGGCAGCTTTCTCACTATTTGACACCCTAATCCTAGTTAGTCCCTTGACAAGAGAATTTATTTATCCAGGGGGGAGTGATTCTCGTTTTTACCTAGGTAAATCATTGGGTAACTTGATGCTAGATGATACACAACGCTTCATCTTTATTATTATCATTCTAACTCTGTTGCTACCTGCTTTTGCCTTAATCATAGAAAGCCTATTATTTTCAAAAGGATATCCTCTAC
This sequence comes from Streptococcus sp. HMSC072D03, assembly GCF_001812855.1. Taxonomy (NCBI): domain Bacteria; kingdom Bacillati; phylum Bacillota; class Bacilli; order Lactobacillales; family Streptococcaceae; genus Streptococcus; species Streptococcus sp. HMSC072D03. The sequence continues at coordinate 55,037 of NZ_KV810637.1, read as the reverse complement.
TTTCAATAATATGTAGCTGTCTAATTTTTGTTAGTGCAACAGTCCTATTTGTCTATAGTCTCAGTATTGTCCCAGATTTTTGGAGCTTTACAATTTATTGTTATATGCTTTACCTTCTCTTCAACATAGGTAACTCCCTCAGAAAAATCAATAGAATCATCAATCTTAGGCAGAATAACACCAAAGCATAACAGCCTCTATCTACATAATACTCCCCTTTTAGTATAGGAATGACACAAATGAAACAAAAAAATCTTGTCTACTCTAAAGTTGACCACCTAGCTAAAAGCTTAGATATTAATTTTAAAAATCATTTTAGGAATACTCTAGACTCCTGTCCCAGAAATAAATTTCACTCCTTTGGTAGCAAATAAACAATGTAATTCATAGTAAAAAAGATCAACAATAATATGTTGATCTTTTATTTTTACTCTAAATCTTTCAGAATGTCTGTAAACCTATGCGTAAACATAGCTGTCATTCCCCATATATTTTCTGTCAAGTTTCTGTAAAAAGGAATATGACGTTCACTATACCCAAAATTGTATTTTTCTCTGTTTTTTACCAGGAAAAATGGGAAATCTTTCGCATCACTCAAGATAGAAGTCACTTTATAATAAATCGGATCCCCTGTCAACAAGGTGTCAACATAAACTGTAAACAACCGTTTCACTTCTTCATTCGGATGAATATCCTCCCAATTTTCTATATTTATCTTTCCAACAAAGCAATGGGTGGTTCTCCCCTGATGAATCAGATAATCAATCTCTCCCCAAATGTCAATTTGATCAGGAATTAAGTTTAGTTCCTCACAAGTTTCTCGTATAGCAGCTTCTTTAAAAGTCTCACCGTCTTCGACACGCCCACCTGGAAAAGAGACCTCACCTGGTTGAGAAATATGCTCACTTCGTACTTGGTAAAGGATTTGATACTTATCAGTTTTTACATCATATATCAAGGGTAAGAGCACTGCATAGCGTCCTTTCTCCCCTAGTGGTTTCGGCTCGTAATGAGCTAGTTTATCTTTAATAGTCATAAGAACTCCTTGACTTCATATTATCATAAAAAAGAAGTTATCCCTATTATATAAAATTTTTATATATAAAATATTGACATATCTTTCTAAAAGAGATACACTCAATGTGTAAAATAATTATATATAATTTTTATACATATCCTAAAAGCAAAGGAGCACACTATGTATTTTCCAACATCGTCAATCCTGATAGAGTTCCTAATACTAGCTATTATCGATAGAGAAGACTCTTATGGCTATGAAATTAGTCAAACCATTAAGCTTGTGGCTAATATCAAGGAGTCAACACTTTATCCTATTCTAAAAAAGCTTGAAAAAGCAGGCTATATGACCACCTATAGCCAAGCATATCAAGGGCGTAAACGTAAATATTACAGTATTACCCAAGAGGGAAAAAATCATCTTCAATTTCTTAATGAAGAATGGTTAACCTATAAAGAAACCCTCGATGGTATTGTAGAAGGGAGATTAAGACATGACAAGGACTGAATATATAGCCAAATTAACAAAATATCTACGAAAATTACCACAAAAGGACTATGAAGAGGCCCTCGAATATTTCATGGAATATTTTGAAGAGGCTGGACCTGAAAATGAAGCTCAGGTTATTGCAGAATTGGGTACACCTAAGGAAGCAGCACATGAAGTCATTAGTCGTCTTCTAGACGAAAAGATTATTGAGGAAAAGAGTAGCTTACGTAATAAAACAACTATCCTCTGGATTGCGATTCTAGCTGTTTTAGCCAGTCCAGTCGCCTTACCAATTCTACTATTCTTCCTAGCTATGCTATTGACACTTTTTTTGATTATTTTTGCAGTTATAGTGACTGCCTTAGCTCTTACTTTTGCCTTACTCATTAGTGGTGTTTACACTTTCTTTACAAGCTTCTCTCTCTTAAATATTTCACTAGCTTCAACACTGTTTGGAGGAGGCCTAGGTCTATTGATGTTTGGAGGAGCACTCTTACTGCTTTTGATTTCATTTAAAATCTGTAAATTTATTGTAAAGCTAATTACCCTATTGATTAAATGGCTCATCAAGAAAGGAAGAAAATCATGAAAACTTGGAAAAAGATTGTCCTCGGAGTGTCTCTTCTCTCTCTATTTTTAGGAGGAGGATTAGTAGCTTGGGGTTATAGTCAAGGTGGCTTGACAGATTTACAAAATCAAACTAAAAGTGAGCAAGATTATGTCAAGAAAGAAGTTAAGGACTTCAATAAAATTGATATTAAAAGTAGTAGCTACAATGTGCTTATTAAAAATGGTGACGTTGACAAAGCAACGCTTTCTTACTACCAAAAAACAAAAAATCCAATTGACACATCTGTAAAGGATGGTCAATTGACTATCAATGATAACAACTCTGAATTAGATTCGACTTCTAACAAACATATTAACTTTTTTGGATTAAAAGATTTAGTAAGGCTTTCTACTCTCAACGAGGAAGTCAGAAATAAAACCATTGTCATTACACTCCCTAAAAAACAAACGATTGATTTTTTAAAGGTTGATTTAGCAACTGGAAATCTAGATTTAAGTAATAGCACCATCAAACAAGCAGACATCAATCTAAATGTAGGGGACCTAACTTTTACTAAAATGATTGTCAGCAACCTAAAAGCTAATCTTGATGTTGGTAGTGTTGATAGTGATCATACACTTTTTACTAACTCAGATTTATCTATTGCAATGGGAGATTACTCTGGAGATAACCTGATTTTCAATGGTCACAATAAACTTGATGTTACATCCGGTGATATTGAAATAGCTCTTAAAGATTACACGCTCAATGTTCAAGCCGATAGTCATTCAGGAGAGGTGGACATCACAAATAACCTTAAGATCTCAAAGGATAACACACTAACCATTACCTCAGACCTCGGTGATATAACTGTTGAATAACATAAAAAGCCAGCTCACATTAGAGCTGGCCTTTAGTTTATTCATTTTCAGACTTTGGTCTATAAATAATAATACCTACAACTACAAAAATAAGTAAGAAAATGAATAACATACGTACTTGATTTGAGATTTGTCCTGTCATTGAAATAGTTTGACGAAGACCTGATACGGAGTAGGACATTGGTAAGAATGGTTGGACGACCTTAAAGAACTTAGGACTAAGTTCAATTGGATAAGTCCCTGCACTAGAACCTAGCTGCAAAAGGAGCATAATCATAGAAGCAAATGCACCATATCTATCATCCCAACCCACAAGGGCTGTAACGAGCGCCATTAAAGTCCATGCTGCAAGGAGAATCATACCAAATGTAGCTAATGGATGATTTGGTTCAACTCCCACAAATCGAATGGCAATATAAAGGGCAATTGCAGCCATAGTCGTAATGATACCATTGATAAAGAACTTATTCTTAGCCCAATCAAAACGGCTCGTAAAGTTTCTTCCTGTCAAGCTCTTAGCAAAGATAACATTAGTTGAAAGAGCGACAACCATAAGAGAAACAGAAATCATATATGGAGCCATCCCCACACCATTAGTGTCAACCTTATCCTTATCAGTTTTCTTCTCTTTAAGCGGAGCACTAACTATTTTGGCATTGTCTGAGTTTACAGAAACAAGAGATAATTGCTGATTAGCCTTGTTTAATGAATCAGATAATGTAGAAAGGTTGGTTGACAGACTTGTCAATCCACTTGTTAAGGTATTTCCGCCCGTTGCTAATTGTTGAGCTCCTGTATTGAGAGCACTTGTACCACTCTGAAGAGTAGCAAAACCAGTCATTAAACTACTACTGTTAGCATCTAGAGTTTGAGCACCACTGGCAATCGTTGACACTGCACCAGTATAAGTTGACAAACCAGTTGAAAGTGCACTTGCACCTGTTGCTAGAGTATTTTGAGCGGTTGATACACCTGAAGCCACTTGAGTTGCTCCTGGTGATAATTGATTGACAAGTACTGAATTGACATTAGCAATATTAGCTTGCATTGATGATACCGTTGATGAAGCTACAGGGAGAAGAGCATTCGCCGAACTTGCAATGCCTGAAATAGACGTTTGTAGAGAAGCCAAACTACTTGAATCTCCGCTACTAGTTGTTGTCGTACCTGTCAAGCTAGATAAAGCAGTTGACATACTTGACACATCAGATGCAATAGTTGAAGCATAACTACTAGCTGTAGAGCCTGCATTACTAATTGCCGATGTAATCTCTGCTTGTTGATCTGCGGTCAAGCTTTGATAAGCAGCTGTTCCTTGTACCGCAGCCAAATCATTTGCTTTATCAGTTGCACTAGCTGTAGCTATAGAGCTAGCTGCAGAAGAAATATTTGAAAGATAAGTCGCTATTGAACTTGTATCTACTGATGTTGTTGATGTTCCACTTGGTAATGATGTGTTACTTATCGCTGTATTAAGATTTTGAATTGCTGTATTTAAATCAGTTAAATTAGTTGATAGGGTTGACAACTGTGCTTGCTGTTCTTCAGATAAACTTGTTGCTGTAGCCATTTGACTGAGCGCTGTTGACAACGAATCTGCACCTGTAACTAAGGTATTCATGGCCTCTGCTCCTGATACAAATTGACCTGCAGCAGAATTAACAGCCTCAGAGTTCGCATTTAACTGTGACAAAGCGCCTGACAAAGTTGACACACCTGAAGTATAGGCAGACGCGCCTGAACTCAAGGTATCAACACCTGTAGCCAATGTTTGTGTAGATCCAGCAAGAGTTCCTAAGCCATTTGATAAGGTCTGACTCCCTGACTGAAGTGCGCCTGCACCTGCATATAATTGCCTAGCCCCATTCGCTGCAGTTCCCATACCACCCTGAAGTTGAGACATACTCCTAAAGACAGCTCCAACATAAGTTGATGTAATATTTTTAGAAACAGTATCCTTCAACTTAGACATGGCAGAATCGCTCATTTTTGAAGAAACGAAGCTATGTCCTGCTGTTGTTTGATAAGAAATTTCCAGTTTCTTAGGATCATTTGTCAAAAGACTTGCTGCATTACTTGAGAGGTTTTCTGGAAAAGTGATTACCATATAGTAATCACCATCCTCAATTCCTTTTTGGGCTTCATTTTCAGTCACAAAGTGATAGTCTAGATTTTTGTTTTTAGACATATTGTCTACCATATCATGACCAATATTCAGAATCTTATTCTGGAAACTAGCACTCTTATCTTTGTTCACTACTGCCACTGGTAAGTGTTTGACATTACCATAAGGATTCCACATAGAAGACAAAAAGATTAGATTATATAAAGCAGGTATCAATGAGACACCAATAATTGTTATCCAGAGCTTTGGACTTTTAAGAAGAGCCTTTAATTCTGCTAACATATTTCTCCTTTTTAGACATTGTGTTTATTTTTATGATATAATCAATTATAAACTCATTTACCTGAAAATCAATGTTAAACAATCGATTTTTGGACACATAGTCTAAAAGTGTATAAAAGGAGATTTGTATGTCAAAAGATCAAAGACGCGCGCAAACAAAAAAAGCTCTTTTAGATGCTTTAGTAATATGTCTTGAAGACCAAGATTTCAATGATATTACTACCATTCGTCTGGTTCAAACAGCTGGGATTAGCCGTTCGAGTTTTTATACCCACTACAAAGATAAGTATGAAATGATTGATAGTTATCAGAAAGAGCTTTTCCACAAGCTAGAGTATATCTTCGATAAATATGAAGGAAAGAAAGAGGGAGCCTTTCTCGAAATCTTTGAATTTCTCACTCGTGAAAAGCTCCTATCAGCTCTATTGTCTACCAATGGATCAAAAGAAATTCAAGATTTTCTGATACATAAACTTCAGCGTATGATAGCTGAGGACTTCATTGATCCCACTGCTGAAGAAAGAGCTCTTAAAGGATTCGAGAAAGACTATGCCAGTATTTATTTTGCACATGCTATTTTTGGTGCTTGTCAAGCCTGGATAAATAAAGGTAAAAAAGAATCACCTCAAGAAATGACAGACTTTCTTCTACGATTTATTCCACAATAAAATCACTTCAAAAGCATAAAAAAGCTGCAAACCATTTCAATAGTTAAAGCAGCTTTTTTCTTTTACAATAAAATCCTTAAAATAAGGAAATGATAAGTGAAAGCAAGGTCAAAATTGCGGGTCCGCCTTGCGTTAAAATAATTTTCTTATTGGCAGTTATAGCACCATAAATAGCAGCAAAGAAAACATTGAGTACAAAAACAGTTACAAGTAACTGACTATTTGTAAAAATCCCATATAAGAGGAATATAGCAATCAAACCATTGTAAATCCCTTGATTTTTAAATAAGTTTGTAATAGAATCACGTTGAAGTTCTTCTTTGCTCATATTGAAAACACGACTAGTCGTGTCTGAATGTGTCGCAAAAGTTTCCAAATACATGATATAGAGA
>NZ_KV810637.1:18734-48532 GCF_001812855.1 Streptococcus sp. HMSC072D03 | reverse complement strand
GCTCCAAAGCAACAATCCCAGCTAAAATTAGTGTAATAATAGACATAGTAGCCCCCTTCTTAAATAACTTTGACAGTATATCAAAAGTGAACCTTTAAAACAACATGCATGCTTCATACAATTTGAAATATGGTAAAATAAAGAATGAAAGAGAGGTTCTTATGACAAAGACAGAAGTAATCCAACGTCTCCAAAAAGATCTGGGAATTCCTAGATTTCAGGCTTATATAGAGGATAAAGATTACTCCGAAGAGGAGTACGACCAACTAAAAAAAGATTTTGAAGCCTATTTCACCAACTACGTTTCAAATGTTTCAGCAGATTTTGAAGGCGGATTGGATAATAAATAATTTATACCTCAAAATCATCTATTATCATATTACGCCCCCTAGTCACTTGTATTAGACTAGGGACTTTTTTTATTAGAAAACAAACTTGTAACTAAACAAATAACTGAACAAACTCAAAAATCAATGATTTAAGATAAACAAAAAAGCCCATAACAACGGGCTTTTTGCAAAATGAATTTTAAAATTAAAGCATTTTGTTGTAGAATTCAACGACAAGTGCCTCGTTGATTTCTGGGTTGATTTCATCACGTTCTGGAAGACGTGTCAATGAACCTTCAAGTTTTTCAGCATCGAATGATACAAATGCTGGACGTCCGATAGTAGCTTCTACTGCTTCAAGGATAGCAGGAACTTTAGCTGATTTTTCACGAACTGAGATTACTTGACCAACTTCAACGCGGTATGATGGGATATCAACACGTTTACCGTCAACAAGGATGTGACCGTGGTTTACGAATTGACGTGCTTGACGACGAGTAGTTGCAAGACCGAGACGGTAAACAACGTTGTCAAGACGACGTTCCAAAAGAACCATAAAGTTGAAACCAAGTGTTCCACCTTTAACTTTAGTAGCTTGTACGAACAAGTTACGGAATTGTTTTTCACCCAAACCGTATGAGAAACGAAGTTTTTGTTTCTCAGCCAATTGCAAACCGTACTCTGAAAGTTTTGAACGGTTGTTTGGACCGTGTTGACCTGGTACGTAGTTACGACGTGCCAATTCTTTACCTGTGCCTGTAAGTGAGAAACCAAGGCGACGTGATTGTTTCCATGATGGACCTGTATAACGTGACATTAATAATGTCCTCCTATAAAAAATATTTTTAGGAAATAACGTTTTAGATAAACCTGATTCGTTCAGAAAGACTTCGCCCAAACAGCAAAGGTTACTTTTCTAGCCGACTTCCTGTTGACGAGCTTCATTTTATCCTGCTATTATTTCACATACTTTAACATTTTACCACGAAAAAAAGCCCAAGTAAAGGCTTTTTCTTATTTATTTTCGATTTCAGCTTGTTCCTCAGGACTCAAATAACGAATGAGAGTCTTCTCAGTCAAAATATCTGAATAAGTGTAAGATTCAACATAACTATTATTAATAGCTCCTGCTTGAGAACTGAAGTCTTGATATTCAACAATAAACAATGATGGATAAACTTCTGTCAATCGACCAATTTTATTCTTTTCACGTTTACGTCCATTCTCTAGGGTTAATTCTACTAGCTGACCTTCATGTGACTTAATAGCTTCCTTGATGTTTTTCATCTTCGCAACATCTGCAAATGCATCACTCATATGTATATATATCTCCTTAAATCTGAAAATTATGATTCCTCAAACTGAGCAATCGATGAAAATTTATTGTATTCTTTTTGGAATAGTAACTTGACTGTTCCACGCGCACCAGCACGGTTTTTTTCTAGGATAACTTCGATTGTATTATCTTCAATCGCATTCTCTGGTTCTTCACCTTCTTTTCGGTAGTAATCATCACGATATAAGAAGGCTACAATATCGGCATCCTGCTCGATAGATCCTGACTCACGAATATCAGACAAGACTGGACGTTTATCCTGACGTTGTTCAACCCCACGAGATAACTGACTCAAGGCAATTACAGGAACTTTAAGCTCCTTGGCCAGAATTTTTAACTGTCTTGAAATATCTGAAACCTCTTGTTGGCGATTTTCTGGTCGCGTCCCTGTAATCAACTGCAAATAGTCGATCACAATAAGACCGAGACCACCCTCTACTTCTTGTGACAATTTACGGGACCGTGCACGAATCTCAGTAATCTTTATACCAGGGGTATCATCTATATAAATAGGTGCCTCAGCCAATGCCCCTTGAGCAATCATCACATTATTCCAATCTTGCTCTGTCAATTGACCTGTACGTAAAGCATGGGAATCAATCATCCCTTCAGCTGCCAACATACGATCAACCAAGCTTTCTGCCCCCATCTCTAGTGAAAAGACTGCAACAGCTTTATTTTGCTTGGTGCCAACATTCTGAGCAATGTTCAACACAAAGGCCGTTTTACCAACTGCGGGACGAGCTGCTAAAATAATTAATTGATCAGGGTGTAAACCTGTTGTAATCTTGTCAAGGTCACGGAAACCTGTTGGTAACCCAGTAACATCTGATGTTTGCTGTGAACGCATCTCCAAAGTATTAAAATTGACATCAAGAACTTCAGATATTTTGCGGAAACCACTACGATTGCTATGCTCTGAAACATCAACTAGGGCTTTCTCAGCATTCGCAATAATTTCATCCGATTCAGTTGCACCCTCATATGCTTGGTTGACAGTCTCTGTCAATCTATTTATAATACGGCGAAGCATGGCTTTCTCAGCCACAATCTTAGCATAATACTCAGCATTTGCGGATGTTGGGACACTATTGACCAAATCTACAAGATAAGAAATACCCCCTATATTTTGGAGGTCATCTTGGTCATCTAGAATGGTGCGTACTGTCGTGGCATCAATGGCATCATTTCGATCCGACAGCGTTACCATTGCTTTAAAAATGACACGATGGGAATACTTGTAAAAGTCGTCTGCTTCGATAAATTCTCGAACTGTAATCAACTTTTCCGGGTTAATGAAAATAGCCCCTAGAACAGACTGTTCCGCTACTAAATCATGAGGTTGCACTCTTAATTCTTGAGCTTCTGCCACAATTATTCCCTCCTTTACAAGATTTACTTATAGTGTCAACGAATTACTCAGCACTATTTTTGATGTTAAGTTTAATTTGTGCACTCACTTCTTTATGAAGCTTTACAGGAACCTCAATTAGACCAATCGCACGAATAGGATGTTCAAGTTCAATATGGCGTTTATCAACTTTGATACCAAATTGTTTTTGAAGTCCTTCTGCAATCTTTTTGGCTGTAATTGAACCAAAAGTACGTCCGTCTGGTCCGACCTTCTCAGTAAATTGAAGACGATTTTCTTCTTTTTCAAGTTGCTCTTTAACTTGCTTCGCTTCAGCCAACAACTCTGCTGCATGTTTTTCTTCAGATTTTTGCTTACCTTTCAACTCACCGATAGCTTGGTTTGTCGCTTCCTTGGCAAGATTCTTTTTAATCAAGAAGTTTTGAGCGTAACCTGATGGTACTTCTTTAATTTCGCCTTTTTTACCTTTACCTTTAACGTCTTGTAAGAAAATAACTTTCATTTTAGTCCTCCTTGGGAGCCAATTCTCCCATAATAGTTTCAATCAATTTATTTTTTGCTTGAGCAACACTACAGTCTCGCAATTGGCAGGCCGCTAAGTTGAAATGGCCTCCACCACCCATTTTCTCCATAATACGTTGTACATTAATCGTTTTATGGCTTCGAGCAGATATATTCACAGTAGAATCACTGGTCCTAGCGACAACAAAAGTTGCTTCGATACCTGCCATGGCAAGCATCGTATCTGCTGCCTTAGAAATCACAACATTATTATAACATTTAGGATTATCACCTGAGGCAACAATGATATCATCTGTAATACGTTCACCTGCTAGAATTAGCTCATTGATACGTCGATACTCTTCAAAATCAGTAGCAGAGATCGTTTGGATTTCTCCACTATCACTTCCTAAACTACGCAGATAAGAGGCGACATCAAAGGTTCGACTAGTCACACGAGTTGAGAAATTTTTAGTATCCAACATGATACCTGCCATAAGGATAGAGGCTTGGATTTTACTCAAACGTTCTGGGGCACCTTGGAATTGCAACAACTCCGTAACCAATTCACAAGCTGAGCTCGCCCCACTTTCAATAAAGGTCAAAACAGCATTTTCAGGAAAATCATCATCTCGACGGTGATGGTCTACGACAATAACTTCATTAAATCGATCATAAAAATCCTTAGATAAAGTTAAATTGATTTTAGAATGGTCAACCATAATTAGTAACGAATGTTGATTGACTAGCTCCTCAGCCTCTGAAAGTGTAATAAGAGGTGACTGACCATCTTCTTTTAAACGTTCGACTGCACGCTCAATATCTGCATTCATAGCCGTATCATCGTAAACAGCATAGCTTTTTCGAACAATTTGACTGGCAAAATGAGCCATACCGACCGTTGCCCCTAGAGCATCCATATCGAGATTCTTATGTCCGACAACAAACACTTTTTCGACTGTTTTCAACTTATCAGAGATTGCAGTCATCATGGCCCTTGTTCTTGTACGAGAACGTTTTACTGTTGAAACAGAACCTCCTCCAAAATAAAGAAGTTCCTTGTGATCATCGTTTTCCTTGACAACAGCTTGATCTCCACCGCGAACTAGTGCGATATTCAGATTCTGCAAGGCAACCTGACCGATTTGATCATGCTTAAGCGTACCAAATGAAATTCCCATGCTCAAAGTCAGTGGTAATCCACGCTCCTGAGCCTGCTGACGGAAGTCATCCAAGACTGAAAACTTTTGATTCATGAATTCTGTCAAAACACTGTAGTTGGTGAAGAAATAAAAACGATCGCCTTCAATACGTCGATAATGAATATGCTTGGCCTTAGCAAACTCAGAAATAAACCCTGCCACAAATGTATTGATTTTTGAAACATCGGCATCGGGTAAACTTCCCGTCACATCGTCATAGTTATCAACTGAAATAATCCCGATAACAGGACGAGTCATATTTGGATCAGCATTTTCATCTTGATCATAAACATTGTCAATAAAATATGTCAACTTATTGTCAAAATCCACAAAAGCGGCATATTTATTGTCACCAACGGTTATCACATTCGAAGGGGAACCTTTTCGTTTCTGGGAAATAAAATCCGCAATCAACTGTTTATTGAAATTTCCATTTTCATCCGAAAGTACTAGCTTCGCATAGGGGTTGAACCATTCAATATGATCGTTCTCATCAAAAGTAATAACCCCAACAGGCATCTTTCCGAGAAGAGTCTTTAAAGAATCTTCAACATCCTGATTCAGTTCATCTAATTGCTCTATTTCCAAGGACTCATATGTTGTCTTTTGGTAATGCAATAAGGCAACAACTACTACCATAATAATAAAAAGCGCAAAAATGAGTGCAGACTCCGATTTTAGTACGCGAACAAAAATAGTAGCAATTCCAAAAAGAATTAGCCCAATCATTACAAGATGAATCGTTGCAAAGTGAAATCTTTTCATATAAAACCTCTTAATCTAACAATTATAACATAAAAAAGCCTTAATTAAAAGGCTTTTAAACGTATTAGCACCGTTAGTCTACTTTCCTGCGGGCCTTATTATTACCTTCAAGATAAACCATCAGAATTGAGATATCTGCTGGGTTGACCCCTGAAATACGACTCGCTTGACCAATGGTCTCAGGATTGATTTTCTTAAATTTTTGACGAGCTTCGGTAGCAATGGAATCAATAGCATCCCAATCAATATTTTTTGGAATCCTCTTTTCTTCCATACGTTTCATCTTAGCTACTTGATCCAAAGCTTTATTAATATAACCTTCATACTTGATTTCGGTCTCAAGCAACTCTATAATCTTAGCGTCCAAATCTTCTGCAGCTGGGCCCACAAACTGAGTAGCTGTGGCGTAATCAATCTCTGGTCTACGCATAAACTCTTTAGCCGTCATGGCATCTGTCAATGGCTTAAAGCCTAGAGCTTGAATTTTTTCATTCGTTTCTTTAATAGGTTTTAATTTTTCTTTTGACAGACGTGTCAACTCGCTGTCAAACTGATTTTTCTTAATTTCAAAGATACTCCAACGTTCATCGTCAACCAAACCAACTTCTCGACCAATAGGTGTCAAGCGCATGTCAGCATTATCATGACGTAATATGAGACGATACTCTGCGCGTGATGTCAATAAACGATATGGCTCCAAGGTTCCTTTTGTGACAAGATCGTCAATCATTACACCAATATAGGCATCACTACGTTTGAGAATAAGTTCAGGTTTACCTTGAACTTTAAGAGCCGCATTGATACCAGCAACTAGACCTTGACCTGCTGCCTCCTCGTATCCAGAAGTTCCGTTGGTCTGTCCTGCTGTAAAGAGACCTGAAATCAACTTCGTTTCAAGTGTTGCACGTAGTTGATGAGGGAGCACGATATCATATTCAATCGCATAACCAGTTCGCATCATCTCTGCCTTTTCGAGACCTTTAATTGAGTGAATCAACTCTTTTTGAACATCTTCTGGCAGACTAGTTGACAGGCCTTGCACATAGACTTCTTCAGTCTCTCTTCCTTCAGGTTCAAGGAAAAGTTGGTGGCGATTCTTATCAGCAAATCGGACAATTTTATCTTCGATTGATGGACAATAACGAGGTCCTACCCCCTTGACAATACCTGAAAACATTGGGGCACGGTGTAAATTGTTATTGATAATATCGTGGCTCTCTTGATTCGTATAAGTTAGCCAACAAGGAATTTGATCCTGAAGATAATCTTCATCCTTCGACAAGAATGAAAAATGATTAGGCTTTTCGTCACCTGGTTGAATTTCAGTTTCTTCATAATTAATTGATGATGCCTTGACACGAGGAGGGGTACCTGTTTTAAATCTTCCTATTTCAAGGCCAAGATTCCTCAGGTTATCTGCCAACGTGACAGATGCAAGGCTGTTATTAGGACCTGAAGAATATTTGAGCTCACCTAGGATAATTTCACCACGCAAAGCCGTTCCTGTTGTGACAACAACTGCTTTAGCTCCATATTTTTGATTTGTGGCTGTTCTGACACCAGCTACCTTACCATCTTCAACAAGAATTTCATCAACCATGGACTGACGGAGAGTCAGGTTTTCCTGACGCTCAACTGTATGCTTCATTGTCATAGCATACAAGGCTTTATCGGCTTGTGCACGTAAAGCTCTGACAGCAGGTCCCTTACCGGTATTCAACATTTTCATTTGAATATAAGTTTTATCAATATTTTTACCCATCTCTCCACCAAGGGCATCAATCTCACGGACAACAATCCCCTTGGCTGATCCCCCAATGGAAGGATTACATGGCATAAAAGCCAGCATCTCTAGGTTAATAGTCGCTAATAAAACCTTACATCCCATACGGGCTGCAGCTAAGCTAGCTTCCACACCAGCGTGACCAGCACCAACAACAATTACATCAAAATTTTCATCAAACTCGTAAGACATTTTTTAGATTTATGCAGTGATTTACAATCAACTGCCCATCCTTTCCTTGTTTTTTCCTACAAAAATAGCCAAAACTCCAGAAAACTGTACGCAAAAACGCACAATTCTCATGAGCTTTGACCATCATGACTATTGTTAAAGTTATTTTATCAAATCAAATCGTTTTGTCAATGAAAATCACTGTTTAATCAAGGTCTGCACACTGACGATAATCATCTGTATACCTATGGAGAATAGTAAAAGTCCCATCATTTTCGTTATAATTTTCATCAAATTTTCTCCCAAGAAGCCTGCAATTTGTTTTGCACTTCTTAACAGGAGATAAGTGATGACACATAGTAGAGCAAAAGCAACTACGGTTATCAGTTGATTCTGCAAACCTCCATTAGCCAAACTTAAAGCAGTTGTAATTGTACCTGGTCCTGCAAAAAGTGGCATTGCAAGAGGAGAAATAGCAATAGACATTGGATCTGAATTTACTGCTTGCTGCTCCATTCCTTTATAGCTAGGTGAATGATTACCATTAATCATATGATAACCGATAACAGCCACTAATATTCCACCAGCAATTCTGAAAGAAACAATTGTAATTCCAAATACTTTAAAAATGAAATCTCCTGAAAAGATAAAAACAGTTATAATAACAAAGGCAATCAAAAGACTCCTAAAAGCAATTTTTCGTGAAATTTTTTGACTATCATCTGCTACTAAAGCCATGTAAGCAGGAAGATTTGAAATTGGGTTCATTATAGCGAAAAATGCCATAAATGCATAAAAAAATTGTGAACTCATCGTTTTTACTCAACTCCAGTTAGATATACTGACAAACTTTTCCGTCTTTATACGCCTGGTCAATAATACCGCCGCCTAAACATTCCTGACCATCATAGAAAACAACGGCTTGACCAGGTGTAATAGCACGCTGAGGTTCAGCAAAAACAACCTCTGCTTTATCACCCTTAACCTTTACAGTAACTTTACTATCAGGTTGACGATAACGGAATTTTGCTGTGCATTCCATTTCAAATTCTTCTGGCATATCTCGAGTAAAGTGAATCATTGAAGCGTCAAGAGAAGTTGACATCAAGGACTCATGGTGGAAACCTTGACCCACGTAAAGAATATTTTTAGAAAGATCTTTTCCTACTACAAACCAAGGAGCATTATCGCCACCTTTTTGGCCACCAATACCCATACCACCACGTTGACCAATAGTGTAATACATGAGTCCGTTGTGTTCACCCATATCACGACCATCGACAGTCATCATACGACCTTTTTGAGCTGGCAAGTATTGACTAAGAAACTCTTTAAAGTTTTTCTCACCAATAAAACATATTCCTGTTGAATCTTTTTTCTTGGCTGTTGCAAGACCTGCACGTTCAGCAATCTCACGAACATCTGGCTTTTGTAGATGTCCTAAAGGAAACATCGTTTTCTGCAACTGCTCTTGCGAAAGTTGACTAAGGAAGTAGGTTTGATCTTTATTGTTATCTGCACCACGCAACATATGGACAATGCCGTCTTCATCGCGAACAACTTGAGCGTAATGTCCTGTAGCCACATAATCCGCTCCCAATGTCATCGCATAATCTAAGAAAGCCTTAAACTTGATTTCCTTATTACACATAACGTCTGGATTAGGGGTACGGCCTGCACGGTACTCTGCTAAGAAATACTCAAATACACGATCCCAGTACTCTTTTTCAAAGTTGACAGAGTAATAGGGGATACCAATCTGATCAGCTACTGCTGCTACATCTTTATAATCTTCGGTTGCGGTACACACACCAAATTCATCTGTGTCATCCCAGTTTTTCATGAAAACACCGATTACATCATAACCTTGCTCTTTTAAAAGTAAGGCTGTTACTGATGAATCAACGCCACCACTCATACCGACAACAACACGTGTTTTTGAATTATCAGTCATAGATAACTCCTCCCATCAAATAAAAATTAACATAGACTTGAAGGGTCTAGTTATTCAAATATCGATTTGAAGGTCGATTTTGAAGCGTAAAAGCACGCAAGCTTAATTATATCATGATTAAAGAATAATGCAAAAAGGTTACCACTAGGCAACCTTTTTGATACTTGTTTTCGTGTAAAGCCACTGTAAACCTATTACTCCTAAGACTATTATTGGAATCAATAACGCTACAAATAGCCATCCTGGCTCCTTATAACTTAACACAAGTTTATTCTGTCCTTCTTGTGATGAAACGGTCGGTGTACCAATCGTTGACAAGTTATAGGCATCCTTGTCTAATTCTTTACCATTTAGTGTCAAGATGGAATCTTTATAGACAACTATCGGTAGATTCAGTTCCTCCCCTTCAGCAGCTTGCCAAGTTAATACAAGATTACCATCTTCTAGTAGCTTTTCTGCCTTCTGATTCGTAACGATATTTTCGTAATAAAGATCATAAGTGTTCTGCTTACCTATTGTCCCATAAATAGGTACGTAATCTGGTGTGGGTTTGACAACTAAATTTAAAAACTGTGACAAGTCACTGTCATTCATGGTAAGACTTATCGTCTGGTAATCTCCTTCAACGTAAGTATGTTTAACAATGGAAATAAGTTCACCATCTTGTGCCGCAGTTTTTACACGATCGGTAGTATCCATCATATTCTGAATGAGACCAACACCCGCAAAGGCAAAGAGTAAAACAGCAATACTTTTTCGCCAGTTTACAAATCGCGTGACCGTTAACCCCGTAATTGCTAAAAGTAAAATGGTGGCAGGAACAAAGAATCTAAATGGAAATTGAATCAGTTCAGCAAATGTGTTTCCATTTTCTACTAGATGCTGCCACGGAAAAAGACCTGTCGACAAGAAGAAAAAGACAAAATAAATAAAATGCAGTATTTTTTTCCATCTAGCAAATTTCTTCCAATTCAAAACAGCGTAAAGAAACTGTAAAATGAGTAACACCATTAAGGAAATTGGGGTATATAGCCAATATCTTGCTGTCCCATCTATCCCATTCTTACCTATTTCTCTATTTATAAATGGATCTAAGAGATGATTAGTCCCTCTCAAATATAGGAGTACTAACCAGACATTGACAGTCAGTAAGAGGAATAGAATGACTGCTATAAGGACTTGAACGAAGGTTTCCTTTTTCTTAGCGATAGGAGACTTTACAAAAGTGTAAAGATAAAAAGGAAGATACATCATCACTAATATCAAAGCACTGAGTACGTGAACCTGAAAAATCAATGCCATAGACAAGGCAAGTCTAATTGGTTCTACTTTTTGATAAAAGACATAGTGAATTGCTGGAATAAAACAAAAAGGTAGTAAAGCTGCTCCCCAACTAGAGAAACCCTGACGCATCGTCCAGTATTGGATAGAGAATGTTGTCGCATAGAGTAAACCTAGTGACAAGGCAATGTTTGTCTTAACTTTACACTGCTTGAGCAAGGCATACATTGAGGACTCTGCTAGTATATGTAGTAATACCCTTGACACAATCTGATAACGAAACCAAGTGCCACTTATTAAAATAAGCCCTCCTTGTAAATAGGCAAAAAAAGGACCGTAAAGAGCATTGACAATGCGGCCTGACTGTTGGAATCCATATAAAGATAAAAAGTAAGAAAGGTTACCATTTTTTAGTTGCATAGCAGCTTCATAGAACCTGTTATAGTGAAAGATGGAATCTGAACCTAAAATGACTTTTCTTGTAAGTAGTTGTGGTGTAACCAATAACACAGCAAAAGCTATAATAATAAGAGAAACCCACAACTTTTCTCTTGATTTAAAAATTTGTTTCATTGCTATACCTTTCATTCCTATTATAACAAAAAGGCCATACCCTACCTAGTAATAACAAGTAGCTCTATAAAACAGATTACCTACATCCAAATTAAAAAGCTGAGAGCATGCTCCCAACTTCTATTAATATTAGTAATTCCAAGCTGACAAACCTTGTGCGTTATAGGCATTCAAGGCTGATTGAATTTGATCCTCAACTGTTGCAGTAGAGCCCCATCCAGGCATTGTTTGAAAAAGACCTGATGCACCTGAACCATTTGCTGCAGTATGATCACCATTTGACTCACGCGCAATAATTGACTCCCAAGTTGACTGAGGAACACCAGTAGCTGCTGCCATCTGTGCCGCCGCATAAGAACCAACTTCTCCTGCAGTGTTCCCATTTGAGAGAACAACTGACCCACTACCAGTTGCAGCAACCGAAGGAGCTGTTCCAAGTATTTGAGTCGACGTAGTATCAGTATTCGTTGAAGCAGCGCTTATAGTGGCAGTATCTGACTGAGACTTTTCAGCTGATTCTACCGATTCTCCTGTTGTTTCTGACTGAGGCTTACTTTCTTCAACCTTTTCTTTGTTAGCTTTATTCTCTTTGCTTGAGCTAATTTCTGTTGATTTAACTAAATCTGCTGTCGATTCTGACGTTGTTGATGCTGTTGAAGGTGCTGGGGTAACAGAATCTGAAAATGCATTAACCAACCCTTTATTAATTAGTGTAGACAGTGATACTGCCAAAATGACAATAAAACTTGTTACAATTGCCACTAGTACCGCCAATGATTTCTTCGCTGCTAATTTGATACGGCGTCCCTTATAACTTTTTTTAAACATAAATCCCTCCTAGTTAATTCTAGTTACATTCATCATAACTTAGTAATATTACTGCCGATTATTTGTATTATGTCTAATGTTACAATGATTTATCATTTTAATAAAAAAATGCCAAGATTCTGGCATTTTCCCCTTATTTGTATGAGGTTTTACAAGTTTTCCTCATAAGTCAGTAATAATGATTTAGTACCAACCATTAGCATTCCAGAAAGCAAGAGCTGCTGTCCATGAACCATAACGGCTTGCTACATAATTATCTGCTACCTTCTCTTGATTTTCAGGAGACAAGTCTCCGTTCAAATATGATGATGCTAATTGGTAACGTCCATAATATTGCCCATTTTGAGCTGTATAGCTACCGCTTGACTCACGTTGAGCGATTTCTTCTTTGGCAGCTACCTCTGAAGAAGAAAGATTTGTATTGGTCGCTTGAGTATCTTCACTTTGTGTAGACTCTGTTGATTGTGTTGATTCAACAGCTGCTTCCGCTGTAGCTGTTGTAGCTGAAGGTTCTGTAGTCTCTTCAGTTGTTTCATTAATTGTTAAGCTTTGACCAATAGAAATCTTATTGGCATCTTGAATACCGTTTTTTGAAACGATTTCATCTACGGTCGTACCATTTTTCTTAGCAATAGCTGAAAGTGTATCACCTTTTTGAACTGTGTAAGTTTCTGCATTAGCTAAAGCTGTTGCCCCAAGTGTTGCTACTGTAACAAGTCCAAAAAGACCTAATTTTTTAGTGTTAGATGTATTCTTTTTTTGCATGATGATGCTCCTTTATCTATTTATAGTCCAATCCATATTAGTCAAAGATTTTAAGTTATTTTATTGTTTATGACTAATGGGTAAATCAACTTGCTTTCTCTATATAGGGATTTCTCAATCCAGATTAAGCTGAAGAACTATAACCATGTATCTATGATACCTTGGAAATATAACATCCCCTTGTTAGGGATATTAAAAATATTACAAGTAGGTTGGGATTAGACGAAAAAAGAACGCCTACGTGGGCGTCCATCTAAAACTTCTAGGTCTTAAGATCTAGTTTTTATTTATCTCAACGAATTAACTCTTAAGATAAAAAAGCATTAATCCTAAAGCTAAAATAGCAATAATTGATAAGGTATCTCGACCATTCCATGAAAGTCGACGATATTTTATTCGTCCTTCACCACCTTGATAGCCTCGTGCTTCCATAGCAATCGCCAAAGCATCTGCTCGTTTAAAGCTTGATGCAAACAAAGGAATTAAAATAGGTATTATTGACCGTACCTTTTGAATAATATTTCCTTCACCAAAGTCAACACCACGCGCCTTTTGAGCATTCATAATACGAGTCGTATCATCCATCAAAGTTGGTACAAAACGTAGACTCAAAGATAGCATTAAACCAATTTCATGTGCTGGCACTTTGAAAACAGTAAGAGGTTTTAAAAGTGATTCAACTGCATCAGATAAACTTAAAGGTGTTGTCGTTAGAGTAAGTAGGGTGGAAAAACTAATAATGAGGATAAATCTAAGGAATATCATCCAACCTTGATTTAAACCGACTTCCGTAATCTTTAAAAAGCCGATAGACCAAAGCACACTCCCTTTTGTATTGAAGAAAACTTGAAATAGGGTAGAAAATAAAATAATCCAAATCATTGGTTTGATTCCACCTAAAAAGAAACCAAGTTTTATTTTAGACAAGAAAACCAAGAAAAGTGTAAATAAAGTTATTACAGCATAAGTTAAGGGATTATTAGCCCAAAAGATAATAACAATATAAATCAGCATGGCTAATAATTTACTTCTAGGGTCTAATCGGTGTATAAAAGAGTCCCCAACAATATAACGTCCAATAATTAACTTATCCATGCGACACCACCTCTACGAATTCCTCGATTGTAATAGGGAGACTTTCAAATTGATAACCTTTTTCTTGTAGCTGTAGCGCAAACTCTGTGATTTTAGGAACACCTAACTGCTTTTCTTTAAGAAAAGTAACCTTTTGAAAAACATCTTTAGGAGCTCCCGACAACACTAGTTGCCCTTTTTCCATAACATTCACAGCTGTCGCATAATCGGCAACATCATCCATCAAGTGAGTAACTAAAACAATCGTCATTCCAGAAAGATGTAACTCCTTAAAGAGAGACATCAATTCCTTCCGGCCCTGTGGATCTAGACCGGCAGTCGGTTCATCCAGCACTAGAATATCTGGTTGCATAGCTAGAATCCCTGCGATGGCAACACGTCGCATTTGTCCCCCTGATAAATCAAAAGGATTCTGTCCATGAAACTCTTCCGGGAGTCCAACTAATTTTAGACTTTCAATAGCACGTTGTTCTGCTTCTTCCTTAGAAACTCCGAAATTTTGAGGTCCAAAGGCAACATCTTCTAAAACAGTTTCTGCAAATAACTGACTTTCTGGAAATTGAAAAACTAAACCTACCTTCTTACGAATTGGTTTTATGTCCTTATTCTTTGATTGACTGGTTATGATCGTATCATCAACGTGAACCTGACCACTAGTGGGTAAATTAAGGCCATTCAAGAGCTGCATAATAGTAGATTTACCACTTCCTGTATGTCCAATAAAGGCCGTATATGAACCATCTTTTATCGTCGTCGTCATATCAAAAAGGGCACGCCCCTCAAAAGGAGTACCCGCTTGATAGATATAACTTACATTTTTGAGAGAGATTCCCATAGTTGTTCTACCAATTCCTTTTCTGTCAGATAGTCTTCACAATCTATCAGACCTTTATTTCTTAGCTTTTGAGTTAATAATGCACTAAAAGGGATATCTAAACCTAAGTCAACTAACTCTGAGCCTCTACTAAATAGTTCACGAGGACTTGAAACAGACTCCACTTTACCTTTTTTCAAAACCAAAACACGGTCACTCAAAGCGACCTCATCGAGATCATGAGTAATTGATAAAACAGTCATTCCGTATTCTTTACGAATAGCTTTAATAGATTGAATCAATTCCTGGCGACCTTCTGGGTCAAGCATGCTAGTTGCCTCATCCAAAATCAAAATAGATGGTCTCATAGCTACAATACCTGCGATAGCCACACGTTGTTTTTGGCCTCCAGATAATCTAGCTGGCTCTCTATCCTTAAATTCTGACATTCCTACAAATTCCAGAGCCTCTTGAACTCTTGAAGCCATTTCTTCATAGGGAACACCTTTATTTTCAAGACCAAAAGCAACATCATCTTCAACAGTTGCCCCAACAAATTGATTATCTGGATTTTGAAAGACCATACCAATCTTATCACGGATATCCCAGACATTGTCTTCTGTTAATTCTTGACCATCAACAATAATCTGCCCAGACTCTGCCACTAATAGTCCGTCAATAAGACGTGCTGTCGTGGATTTTCCAGAACCATTATGCCCTACAATGGATAACCATTCCCCACGTTTCACGTGAAACGATACATCATCAAGAATATAGGATGGTTGATCTTGATGATATTTAAACTTTAAATTTTTTATTTCAATCATTGATTTATCGTACTATTTGAAAGTATCCTTAAATAAGAAACCTGCACCTTTGAAATAATCATAGCCTGAGTAAATTGTAAAGAACAAAGCAATATAAAGCATAATTGTTCCTACAAAATGCAGATGACACAATAATAGAATAATAGATAACATCTGAGTCACTGTCTTAATCTTACCAGGCATAGCTGCAGCGAGAACTGTACCACCATTCTCCACTAATAAAAGACGAAGACCTGTGACTGCAAGCTCACGACAGATAATAACTGAAACCACCCAGGCTGGTGCTTGATTAATACCGACTAACATAATAAATGCTGACATCACTAGCATCTTATCTGCCAATGGGTCTGCAAATTTCCCGAAATTAGTAACAACATGCCATTTTCGT
This sequence comes from Streptococcus sp. HMSC072D03, assembly GCF_001812855.1. NCBI lineage: Bacteria > Bacillati > Bacillota > Bacilli > Lactobacillales > Streptococcaceae > Streptococcus > Streptococcus sp. HMSC072D03. Next base: position 32,548 of record NZ_KV810637.1, on the reverse strand, counting down.
GCCAAATAGCCATCTAAATAATCTGTAATACTGGCAATAGCGAAGACAACCGCCGCAGCAATATGCATGACATTACTTGACGCAAGTGATGTCATCAGTAAAAAGATAGGAATCAAAACAATTCTAGCAAGTGTCAATAAATTAGGTAAATTTTCTTTTTTAAACATTTCTTCTCGATTCTATTGGATTCTTAATGTGAGGTAGCTAGGTGTATTTTTATCTAATTGAGATAAATCAAGTGACTCCCCATTTACCTTTAGAGTTACTTTTGAAGATTGAGCAATAATAATTTGAGTTGGTTTAGTTTTACCAGAAAAATCTAAAGAGTATTTTGAATTTTTCGTTTTTGAAAGGAGGTAACTCTCTGAAGTATCTGAGTTATCTACTGAAAACCATGTGTCATCACTATCTTTTGATAACTCCACATCTAAAACTACTGAAGAATTTACATTGGAGAAATCAACCATTAGTTGATTACCTTGAGTTGTCGTTGTAACATTTGCCCCCGAAACGGTAACCTCAGAAATGCTTCGTGACGATTTAGCCTTACTAGCCGTCGACAGATGATTAACTGTAGAGATAGTATTTGGTTTTATCACTTGAGGTTGATTAGAAAGATGTCTAACAATAATATAACCTACTGAGCAGATGATAAGTAACGAAACCGCACTAAGCACTAGTAAAGGTAGATAGTTAGACTTTCTTTTTTCTTCACGTTTATGCTTTAAAAAGCGTGACATGGGAGCTTTAGCAGCTAAGGTATCTTCCTTACGTTCAACTGGTTTCTTCTCTTTTTTTAGTTTTTGCTCATTCTGTCTCTGCTCCTCAAACAGACGTTTTCCATCTAAACCAACCGAAGTGGCATACTTTTCAAGCGCCTCTTGCTGAATGTCCTCTGGCAAAGCCTTAAGTTGATCCATTTCCATAGCCAGAAGAAACTGGGCTTCGACTCCAGAAAATTTTTCTACATCATACAAACTTAACTCTTTCTTTATACGCGCTGCACGTAATTGCTCACCTAGAGAGTGTAACTTCATTTTTCCCCTTTCTAATATTCTTCTTTGTTTTCGTGTCTCTATTATAGCAAATAATCACTTATTTAGGGAAGACAACAAAATCGGTAATCTCCATATTTGAGAGATAGTGATTCAAAAAATCCTTCAACTCCTTGGAAGTAATGCTCATCAGTTCCTGACCAAAATCAAAGTATGTTTTATCATTCTCAAAATACGCTAAATATTGGCTCCCTAAATTCTGGATATTGTCTAGACTACGTAAAAATTCACCATACAAGGCTTTCTTTTGTAAATCCAATGCTTCTTCCGTCAACAATCGTTTTTTATCTGCCGATGTCATCACTTGACGAATTAAACTTGACATACGGATAGGCTCTGCAGTGTCCATAGTCATAACGACAAATGAATATCGATTAGATACCTCGTATTCAATTGACACAGACTCGTCTATTTTTCCTTCAGCATACCAATTTTGATAATAAGGAGACGTCCAGCCAAACAGTAAATTGAACAATAACTGTACCAGTATATTTTCTCTCATACGATTATCAGTAAAAGGAACACTCTTAAAACCAATGGCTAGTTTTGAGATGAATATCTCCATTTGAAGACTATCTAATTTTTGGATATCTGACTCAATAGGGTGCTTTTCTTTCTCGACTATTCTCTCAGGTGGTGTAAACTTACTTTGTTTTTCATTGACAAGAGTGTAAATGTTTCCAACATCAAAATCGCCCACTAAGACGAGATGACAGTTTGCTGGCCTGTAAAAGCAATCAAAATTATCTTTTAAGTCCTTTACAGTAATTTCTTCAATGCTATCAACACTTCCAGCAATATCTTGTCCTAATATAGTATTAGGATACAAACTTTGTAAACAACCTAGATAAACTCTGTAGTCAGGATCATCCTGATACATATTTATCTCTTGTTCAATAATTCTTTTTTCATGATTGACAGCATCTTCAGAACTTGTAAAGCTCGATGTAAACTTTAATAAAAGCTCTAAAGACTCCTCAAAGTGGTCAAGGGTAGAAAAATAATATGTTGTCTTCTCCAATGTTGTAAAAGCATTGACATCAGCTCCAAGCTTGACAAAATCCAATGTCACATCCCTTCCCTGCTCATCCTCAAATAGCTTGTGTTCAAGAAAATGAGCAATACCTGCAGGGTAAGATTGTGACTCACCATCAATATAAAAGTGATTATCTAGCGCCCCAAAATTTGTTGACAAAAAGGCGGCTTTTTCTACAAATCCTTTTTTCTTAATGATTGATAAAGACATACCATTATCTAAAATTGCTGAATAAACTTCTTCATCAATTTTTTGATAATAACGTTTCTTCAAAGCAGCCATTTTAAGACACTCCTTCTAAAAAGAACAAACTCTGTAGCTTAACTTGACGCGCTACACGGCAAACATCTTTTTTAGTAACCTTCTCAATCTCATCTAACCAATTCTCCAATGAAAGACTTTTATCGCCAAAAATCACCTTATTAAAACGTTGTTCCACTAATGTTAAGGCATGATCTTCAGAGAGTAGGGCATTCATTCGTATGATTTTTTTGGTTTGATTCAGGAGAGAACTTGAAAAACGTCCTAATTTAATGTAATTCAATTCTCTACTAATTCCTCGCATAGCCTGATTTCTATTAGATTTTTCAATTCCAGCGTAAACTTCCAGTAAACCTGTAAAGATATCAAATTGACTACTAATTGAATAAGCCAACCCTTCCTTTTCTCTAAGTGTTGTAAACAAGGCTGAATGGGCAAATTCACCGAACATGGCATTGAATACAATTAAAGCAAAGTAATCTTTATCTCCATATTGACACGGAAATTGGTACCCTAGCTGTAAAATAGATTGACTACTCTGTCTAGGTTCTATCTTTTCTTTCACAACGTTGACATAAGGTTGACTATAGCTAAACTGTAAATCAACTTGACGTCCCTCCAAAGGAAAACGATGTAACGCTTGGAGTACTTGATAATCATCAAATTCACCAACCATAAAGATATCAATACGATCTCTTGTCAACATGCTTTGAAATTCTTGATAAGCTGTAAACGAGGTTTCTACTTCAACAAGTTCTGCTTGACCATATTTGGGAACTTTCAATCCCTCGTTTACAAAATAAAGCTCTCTTCCTTTAACTTCACTGTAATAGTAATTATTCTCTGTATCAACGTCCAGGTAGGTCATTAAATTTTGTTTTTCTATGTCAAATACTTTATTTTGGTATTGAGCTACTCTTGACAGTGGCTTGTAAAGACAATCTTTCAAAAATCCTAGCACTTCCCAAAATAATCCTTCATTCGTAGGAATAAAAGCATCTTTCAGATATGTCAACTCGATGTCAACGCTATGTGTCAACCCTTTAGTTGACACTCTAGTTGACAACTGTGTTCCATAAAGAGAAGCTAGTCTCTCTTTAAAAGACTGTACTGTTGGATACGTCTGATTGGCTGTAGCCAACATTTGTGAAACTAGGGCTCGTTTAGCAATTGTTTGTTTATTCAAAGAACCTGTCATTCGAAAAACAATACGATTAGTTTTATATTTTTGTGTTGGAATGAAGTGTACATAGACACCATCAGCAATTTTCATTGATAACCTCTAAAAAGTTTATGCTTCCAATTATACCATTTTTATGCTATCTTATCTCAAGAGAAAGTTGAGGTACTATGGAATATAAATTATTTGATGAATACATCACACTGCAGGCACTTTTAAAAGAATTAAGTATCATTCATAGTGGCGGAGCTATAAAAGGTTTCTTGGCTAATAATACCGTTTTATTCAACGGTGAGGATGAAAAACGTCGTGGAAAAAAACTTCGTTATGGAGATGTTATTACCATTCCGTCTGAGGAACTTGAAATAACGATTGTAGCTCCAACGACAAATGAAATTGAAGAACATCAAAAAGAAGTCGCTGAAAAAGCACGTGTTGCTGCCATTGTTAAAAAAATGAATCAGGATAATAAAAAGAAACAAAAAGCACATCCGTCAAAAGAAAGCAATAAAACTAAACGAAAACCCGTTCGTTTTCCAGGAACCTAACTATGTGGCTCGAAAAAATTGATATTCAACACTTTAGAAATTATACTGAAGCCTCTGTGAGCTTCTCACCTCATCTCAATATTTTTCTTGGTCGCAACGCTCAAGGAAAAACAAATATTCTTGAGGCAATCTATTTTCTAGCATTGACACGTAGTCATCGGACCCGTTCAGATAAGGAACTGATTCAATTTCAGCAAAATGCTCTCAAACTGAACGGCATTGTGCATCGTTATAGTGGGAAGCTACCTCTGGAAATCAGTTTATCTAATAAAGGACGCATAACAAAGGTCAACCATCTCAAACAAGCTAAATTATCCGATTATATCGGTCACATGACGGTGGTGCTCTTTGCTCCTGAGGATTTACAACTTATAAAAGGATCTCCAAGCCTAAGGCGTAAATTTATAGATATTGATTTAGGACAGATTAAGCCTGTTTATCTCTCAGACTTATCAAGTTATAATCATGTACTCAAACAACGTAATGCCTATCTCAAATCTACTGACAATGTAGACATTAATTTCCTCTCAGTGTTAGATGAACAGCTTTCCGATTTTGGAGCACGAGTTATCGAACATAGACTAGAATTTATCAAGCAATTAGAGGAGGAGGCAGATAGACATCATAGTAACCTCTCAAATCATATAGAGCGCCTTAAAATCTCCTACGAATCTAATATTCCACTGGAAAATAACAAAGTTATTCGCGAATCATTTTTAACCACGTTAAAGCAAAATCACAAAAGAGATATCTTCAAAAAGAACACTGGTGTTGGTCCACATAGGGATGATTTGACATTTTACATCAATGACATGAACGCATCTTTCGGCAGTCAGGGGCAGCAACGTAGCCTCATTCTTTCTTTAAAAATGGCTGAGATTGCTCTGATAAAAAAAGTAACAGGTGAATTTCCTATTCTTCTCCTCGATGATGTCATGAGTGAGCTTGACAACCACCGTCAACTTAAACTGTTAGAAAGTATTGACGAAGAGGTTCAAACCTTCATGACGACAACTTCACTTGATCATCTGAGTAACCTACCACCTGATTTAAAGACCTTCTTAGTCAAGAATGGTAATATTTATGAAAAACAAGTCGATTAAATGGCTTGTTTTTCTATTTTTTGGCAATTGACAGATGTGACAAGCATCACCTAATAAGTTGTAAAACCTTTCAGCCTAAATCCTTTATTAACAACTATACTCAAGTAAATACGTTGTAAACTTATTGTAAATACCTCTGTAAACATAAAAGTACTTATCTGAGATAAGTACTTTTATGTTTATTAATGAGCTGAGTAGTTAGGCGCCTCGTTAGTAATTTGAACATCATGAGGGTGACTTTCAATAAGTCCTGCACCTGACATTTCAACAAACTGAGCTTTATCATGTAAAGCCTGGATGTCTTCTGCACCTGTATACCCCATACCTGCACGGATACCGCCAATCAATTGGAATACAATATCAGCAGCAGAACCTTTATAAGCTACACGGCCTTCAATTCCTTCTGGAACAAGTTTATTCGCTTCATTAACTGCACCTTGGAAGTAACGATCGCTTGATCCCTTCTTCATCGCTGCAATTGATCCCATACCACGGTATGATTTATATTTACGACCTTGGAAAATCTCAGTTTCACCTGGTGCTTCATCAGTACCAGCAAACATAGAACCAAGCATTACAGCATTACCACCTGCTGCAAGAGCTTTTACAATATCACCTGAGTATTTGATACCACCATCAGCAATGATTGTTTTTCCGTATTCACGCGCAACACTAGCAGCATCGTAAATAGCAGTGACTTGAGGAACACCTACACCCGCAACCACACGTGTTGTACAAATAGAACCTGGTCCGATACCTACTTTAACGACATCGACACCTGCTTCATATAGTGCGCGGGCACCTTCAGCTGTTGCAATATTTCCTGCAATCAAAGTACGGTCTGGGAAGTGGGCACGAATTTCAGCAATTTTACGAAGAACACCTGCTGAATGACCATGTGCAGTATCAATGACAATAGCATCTGCGCCTGCTTCAAAGAGAGCTTCTGCACGTTCAAAGGTATCAGAAGTAACCCCTACAGCACCTGCTACCAAAAGACGACCGAACTCATCCTTAGCTGCATTAGGAAACTCGATAACTTTTTCGATATCCTTAATAGTAATGAGTCCTGACAAACGACCTTCTTCATCAACTAGAGGTAGCTTTTCAATACGATGCTCATGGAGAATACTTTCAGCTGTTTCAAGATCTGTTCCAACTGGAGCAGTGACCAATTTTTCAGAAGTCATGTGTTCTGAAATTGGAGTATCGTAATTAGAGATAAAACGCATATCACGGTTTGTGATAATACCAACCAATTTACGATTTTCAAGTGTCTCAACAATTGGAACCCCTGAAATACGGTAACGTTGCATCAACTCTTCAGCTTCAGCAACTTTATTTTCAGGCGTTAAGAAGAATGGATCAATGATGACACCATTTTCAGAGCGCTTTACTTTTCGAACTTCTTCAGCTTGTTCCGCAATAGACATATTTTTGTGAATGACACCCAAACCACCTGCACGAGCAATTGAGATAGCCATCTTACTATCTGTTACCGTATCCATGGCTGCAGTGATAATTGGGATATTTAATGTCAAATTTTTAGCCAATTTCGTCTTCAAGTTGACGTTGTTTGGTAGAACATGACTTTCCGCAGGAATAAGCAATACGTCATCAAAAGTGTAACCTTTTTTCAAGAATTTAGTGTCCCAATTTGACATTATAATCGTCCTCTTTTCTCAAAGTTTTGAGGTACAGAAACCCCAGTCTATTTTTTAATTGATAATATCATATCATGCTAAAATGATTTGTCAACAGATTTCGCATAAGATTCTAAGAAAACCTTTTTCCAAATAAAAATAGGGCTCCAGATTATCTTGAGTCCCTACTTTTTATTTCTTAAAAATAATTAATTCCCATTGCTTCTTTTACTTCTGCCAATGTTTGTCCAGCAACTTCACGCGCTGCTTGACTACCTTTTTCAAGCATACGGAAAACTTCTCCCATATCCTTGGCATATTCTAAACGGCGTTCACGAATTGGAGCTAACTCACGTTCTAAGATTTCTAGAAGATAACGTTTTGTCTTCACATCTCCTAAACCACCTCGTTGATAATGTTCTTTCATTTCAGCAATTGTAGTAGCATCCTCTTCGCGACCAAAGATATCAAGATAATGGAAAACCATATTACCTTCAATTTGGCCTGGATCTTCCACACGAATATGATTTGGATCCGTATACATGCTCATGACTTTTTTACGAACAGTGTCCTCATCATCTGAAAGGAAGATACCATTACCCAAGGATTTAGACATCTTAGCATTACCGTCTAGACCTGGAAGGCGTCCTGCAGCTTCATTTTCAGGGTAGATTCCCTCTGGCTCAACCAAAATATCACAATTATAAGTATGATTGAAGCTACGTGCAATTTCACGTGTCTGCTCAATCATTGGCTTTTGGTCATTACCTACAGGAACATAATTTGCTTTAAAGGCCGTGATATCAGCTGCCTGAGAAATTGGATAAACTAGAAAGCCTGTTGGAATCGATTCTCCGAAACCTTTTTGAGCAATTTCCGTCTTAACCGTTGGGTTACGCTCTAAACGTGCCAATGAAACTAGGTTCATATAATACATAGTCAACTCAGCCAACTCAGGAATCTGACTTTGAATGAAAATAGTTGACTTCGCTGGATCCAAACCTACAGAGAGATAATCTAAAGCAACATTCCCAATTGATTCTTTGATGATCTCTGACTCTTTTGCGTGATCCGTAAGAGCTTGCTGATCAGCCAAGAAGACAAACATGTTATATTTATCTTCGTTTTGTAAAAGGACACGATTTTTTAAACTACCAACATAGTGTCCTAGATGAAGTTTCCCTGTTGGACGGTCTCCCGTCAAAATAATAGGTTTCGTCATATAATTACCTCTCTAATACAAAAAAATCCCCACGCAAAAACATGCGTGAGGGCGTTAATCACTTTTGATACGCGGTACCACCTCAGTTGATAACTCTTTCTGCAGCTATCATCTCAAACCTTCTCAACAAAGAAGTTGCACGATAAGGGGTGCCAAACCTAACGTTTATGTGTTCACGTTAATCGTCAATTCTCTTCAGCCCATTCATTCCACCTTCATACTGGTTTTCAGCAACCACCAGCTCTCTATAAAAAAGGATAGAATTACTCTTCTGATGACTATTATTCTACATTGTTTTATCTATTTTTGTCAAGATTATGTTTCTAGTTTCACGTGAAACACAACCTCAGATACAACCAAAATAGTCATTACTTGACGGAAACTTAAAAAGACTTGATAATAAGAATATCATTTCTAGGAGATAATATATGAAACGTCGAATAATAGACATACTTTTAGTTACACTCGGTTCTTTTATTGCTGCGGTTGGCTATAACTCACTTTTAGTTAAGAATAATATTGCTTCAGGTGGTGTCGGAGGACTAGCCATTAGTTTAAACGCCCTTTTTGGTTGGAATAATGCTAACTTCGTCTTAGCAACAACCATCCCTTTGTTAATTTTATGTTGGTTCTTTCTTGGACGCGAAGTTCTCCTAAAAACCTTCTATGGGTCTCTTGTCTTCCCAACTTTTATTAAATTAACTGAGGGCTTACCTACACTCACCAAACAACCTTTGTTGGCTGCTATTTTTGGTGGGATTGTATTAGGGCTAGGACTAGGAATAGTCTTCTATGGAAATTCCTCAACTGGAGGAACTGGAATTATCACACAAATTCTCAACAAATATACGCCACTCCCACTAGGAATGGTACTACTTATTGTCGATGGGATCATTGTCGCAATCAGTGCTATTGCCTTTCCTCCTGATACTGTTATGTATTCCATTCTCTCACTTGGAGTTGTTTCTCTTACAATTGATAAAATGATGGTCGGACTCAATTCATCACGAAATCTTCTAATCATTTCGCAAAATAGTGAACAAATCCTAAACTACATCACTAGAGTGGCTGATCGAGGAGCAACAAAAATCCCAGTTCTTGGTGGACATACCGGACATGCACAAAATATGATTATGACTACCTTGTCAACTCATGAGGTTCCAAAAGTCCAAGAAGAAATCCAAAAAATAGATGAAACTGCCTTTATCGTCATTGTTCCTGCTTCTACAGTTATGGGACGTGGATTTAGCCTCCAAAAAGATTACCAAAGAGTTCCAAATGACTTTATTAATCCCTTGTAAAATCGATTGAAATAAAGTCTAATTTCTCGTAAAATAGTAGTTAAGAATAAAAATAAAGGATATTATATGCTTACTGTATCAGATGTATCGCTTCGTTTTAGCGATCGTAAACTTTTTGATGATGTTAACATTGCCTTCACGCCAGGTAATACTTATGGTCTTATCGGTGCTAATGGTGCTGGTAAATCCACTTTTTTGAAAATTTTAGCTGGTGATATTGAACCAACAACAGGGCACATCTCGCTTGGTCCTGATGAACGTCTTTCTGTCCTTCGTCAGAACCACTTTGACTATGAAGAAGAACGCGTTATCGATGTTGTTATTATGGGGAATGAACGCCTCTACGATATCATGAAAGAAAAAGATGCCATCTACATGAAAGAAGATTTTTCAGATGAAGATGGTGTCCGTGCTGCTGAATTAGAAGGACTCTTTGCTGAATTAGGTGGTTGGGAAGCTGAAAGCGAAGCCTCACAATTACTTCAGAATCTAAATATCCCAGAAGACCTTCACTATCAAAACATGAGTGAATTGGCTAATGGTGACAAGGTGAAAGTGCTCCTTGCAAAAGCACTCTTTGGTAAACCTGATGTACTTCTTCTTGACGAACCTACCAATGGTCTTGATATCCAGTCTATCTCTTGGCTTGAAGATTTCTTGATTGATTTTGAAAATACAGTCATTGTCGTATCCCATGACCGTCACTTCTTGAATAAGGTGTGTACGCATATGGCCGACCTTGACTTTGGTAAAATCAAACTCTATGTCGGTAACTATGACTTCTGGAAACAATCTTCAGAATTGGCTGCACGCTTGCAGGCTGACCGTAATGCCAAAGCAGAAGAAAAAATTAAGGAACTTCAAGAATTCGTTGCTCGTTTCTCTGCCAACGCTTCAAAATCTAAACAAGCGACTTCTCGTAAGAAAATGCTTGATAAAATTGAGCTAGAAGAAATCGTCCCATCAAGTCGTAAATACCCATTCATCAATTTCAAAGCAGAGCGTGAAATCGGTAATGACCTTCTAACAGTTGAAAATCTCACTGTTAAGATGGATGGTGAGACTATTCTTGACAATATTAGTTTCATCTTACGACCAGGAGATAAGACTGCCATCATCGGTCAAAACGATATTCAAACAACTGCATTGATTCGTGCTCTTGCCGGTGATATTGACTACGAAGGTACAATCAAATGGGGTGTTACTACTAGCCGTTCTTACCTTCCAAAAGACAATTCTAAAGACTTTGCATCCGGTGAATCAATTCTCGAATGGCTCCGTCAATTTGCCGAAAAAGGTGAAGATGACGATACCTTCTTGCGTGGATTCCTTGGGCGTATGCTCTTCTCAGGGGATGAGGTTAATAAATCTGTTAGTGTTCTCTCAGGGGGAGAAAAGGTACGTGTCATGCTTTCTAAACTCATGCTTTTGAAATCTAACGTCCTTCTTCTAGATGATCCTACTAATCACTTGGATTTGGAATCAATCTCAAGTCTGAATGATGGCGTCCGTGACTTCAAAGAGTCTGTTATCTTTGCCAGTCATGACCATGAATTTATCCAAACAATAGCGAACCACATCGTAGTTGTTTCTAAAAATGGGGTTATTGACCGTATTGATGAAACTTATGATGAGTTCCTTGAAAATGAAGAAGTGCAAGCTAAAGTCAAAGCACTATGGGCTGATTAAACTATAAAAAGATGCAGGTTGGGATATCCCAACCTGTCTTAGTATCATTATGACAAATAAAAAATACCATACGACTTTATTATTTTATCTGGCTGCTTTTTTCTTGCCAGTACTAATCATGATAGGGGTGCTGTATAGCCAAAAAATCTATCCTGGTAGTGAGCGGACTATTTTAACAAGTGATGGATTTCATCAGTATGTGATTTTTGCAACTGGACTTCGGAATATACTTCATGGAGATGGGAGCCTCTTTTACACCTTTACAAGTGGTCTAGGGCTTAATTTCTATGCTTTAACAAGCTATTACCTAGGTTCCTTCTTGTCTCCACTTTACTATTTCTTTACTGTCAACCAAATGGCCGATGCTTTTTATTATATAACACTACTTAAATTCGGGCTTATTGGGTTATCAGGAGCTTTTAGTTTTAAGCGGCTCTTTACAAAAGTGTCAAGAAGTTTCATCCTATGTCTTTCTACAGGATTTGCTTTGATGAGCTTCGCTACCAGTCAGTTAGAAATTAATACCTGGCTAGATGCCTTTATTCTAGCACCTCTAATCATATTAGGTTTACATCTCTTACTAAGATTCAATAAACGGGGCTTATACTTTTTTAGCCTAACCTGTCTTTTTATCCAAAATTACTATTTTGGTTATATGATGGCTATTTTCCTAACCCTTTACACCATAGTACAATTGGTAACTATCAAGGGATGGAAGAGTAAGATTCTTCATTTCATAGACTTTGGAATTGTCTCTATACTCGCTGGTTTAAGTAGTGCTGTCATGTTACTACCTACACTACTTGACTTGACCACACATGGTGAAAAGTTTACAGGTGCGTCAAGTTTGTTGACAGAGTCCACCTATTATTTTGACTTCTTTGCGAAAAATCTCGTTGGAGTTTACGATACTACTAAATTTGGATCAATCCCTATGATCTATGTTGGAATCTTACCTTTGATTCTTTTTCTACTTTTCTTTATTAGTAGGGAAGTCAAGCTATCATTACGTATAGGTTATCTCCTATTAGTAGCTTTCTTTATCGCTAGCTTCTACTTACAGCCTCTTGATTTGTTTTGGCAAGGCATGCATGCACCCAACATGTTTCTCCATCGCTATTCTTGGCTCCTATCTCTCCTAATTGTTCTTTTGGCAGGAGAAACACTCAACCGAATTAAAAACTTTTCTTTTAAAAGACTCCTCCTATCTTTCTTAGGATTGAGTACCGCTTACTTACTAACTTGGATTTTCCAATCTCACTATAGCTTTATTGAATCTGTCTCCTGGCTATTAAGCTTAGCATTTCTTCTAGCCTATGCCATTCTATTTATTAGCTATTTTAGACAGCAAATTCCTGGGAGTGTTTTTCGCTGTTTCACCTTCTTATTCTGCATTTTTGAGCTTGCATTAAGTACTTACTATGTTGTTGGAGCTCTGGGAAATGAGTGGGTATTCCCAACTCGTGAAGGCTATCTACGAAATATGTCTGCCATTACAAAACTAGTTTCAGATACTAAGCAAGCGAATAAGACTTTTTACCGTACTGAAAGGTTAGAGGCTCAAACCGGTAACGACAGTATGAAATTCAACTATAATGGTATCTCTCAGTTTTCATCCATTCGAAATACTGCTTCAAGCTCAACACTCGATAGGTTAGGCTTCAAATCTGAAGGGACTAATTTAAACCTACGTTACCAAAATAACACCATTATCGCTGATAGTCTCTTCGGAATAAAATATAATTTATCGAACTTTGACCTTAATAAGTATGGTTTTAATCACGTAACTTCTGAAAAAACAATAGGGCTTTATCAAAATAATAATGCAAGCCAGCTTGCTATCTTAACTGATGGTATTTACAAGAATATTGACTTCACTGTCAATACGCTTGACAATCAAACTAGCTTGCTAAATGCTCTATCTGGACTTAACTTAACATATTTTAAACGAGCTCCATCTCAACTATTTGATCAAGATGCTAAGTCTTTGAATCAGCGCGTGGCTAAAAACGTTAGCAACTCGAATAAAGATTTTGTAACAATCACCTATCGAGTTATCGCTCCACCACATAGTCAACTCTATGTTAGTATTCCTAACATTTCTTGGTCCGATGACAATAACCACTCTCTGTCAATTACTGTAAATGGTGTGACAAGGAATCAAGTTACTGACAATACCTTTGATTTCTTCGATCTTGGCTACTTTGAAACAGAATCAATGGTTACCATCAAACTTAGTTTTCCTGGCAATAAAGCAATATCCTTTGATAATCCTAGTTTTTATGCCCTTGATACTCAAAACTATCAGATAGCTATGGATACTATTAATGAACGTGATAGCAAGGTTACGACGTCAAATAATAAAGTGTTCGTTGATTATAGTAGTAAAACGAATGCCTCACTATTCTTCACCATTCCATACGATAAGGGGTGGACAGCGACCATAAATCATAAAAAAGTTAAGATTCATAGAGCTCAAAAGGGGTTCATGAAAGTCGATGTCCCTAGTGGGAAAGGTAAAGTTGTTCTAACCTTCATTCCCTATGGTCTTAAGACAGGTTTATTGATTAGTCTATTGGCAAGTATCATATTTTGTTGCTACGCTTATTTCATCAGAAAAATAACCGTTATTCAAAACAGCTGATTATCTTAAATAAAATTAAATAGGTTTGGAACAATTGTTCCAGACCTATTTATCTTTGGGTACAAAAAAACTCAAGCTATACAACTTGAGGTGTCTTATCACTCCGCCAGTAGGACTCGAACCTACGACATC
>NZ_KV810637.1:0-18634 GCF_001812855.1 Streptococcus sp. HMSC072D03 | reverse complement strand
GGCGGTGTCTTAACCCCTTGACCAACGGACCAAGTTCTGAGATTTTTATCTCGTTAACACTCTTATTATTATATCAGAGTATTCGATTTTGTCTATACTTTTTTTCAAAAAAATATTAAATTTTGCTAAATTTATTCGAATTTTACGTTAGTTTTTATCTTGCTTTTACAAAGTATTGACATGTTGCTATATATTTTGTAAACTAATAGAGTTATTGGTCCCATAGCTCAGCTGGATAGAGCATTCGCCTTCTAAGCGAACGGTCGCAGGTTCGAATCCTGCTGGGATCAGATAAAAAAACGCAATCTAGAACCTCTAGTTGCGTTTTTCTTTTGCCTCGATAAATAGGAAATAATTTAAAACAAATAAGGGAAGCAAAGTCGTATATAGGCTGTATTCATGTAAATATTGAGCAAACCAAGTTGAGGCTGCAACTCCTACCATAAATGTAAAGATGATAATAGTAGTGTAAGAAGCTTGTTTAAGCACTTTGGGATCCCCCTCGTCAATAGCCCTGGCAACGGTTAAAGAGGTATTCGTAATATTACCAGTCATCATGAAGGAAGCATAATTTACCCCTCTGACGCGTTTAAAAATCCCTACCTGAAGAGAGGCAAAAAATGCCAAGCCCGCAATCGTAATAGTAGAATCAACGTAAGGTGTAATGATGGCGAGAATAGTCATCAAGAGAAAGGCAAGTCTAATCGCTTGCAAATGCCATCCCCATTTATGGTTAATGAGCCACTTCTTAACAAAAAAAACAAAAAACTGACCTAAAACAAAGAAAAAAATAGGTATCACATAGCTGAAAGCTCTTGCAATATGCCCCTCAACAAGATGAATAACCAAATAAAGGAGATTACCTGTCTGAATACTTGCAAATCGTCCGTCTTGAGTATTGTAAGTATAGGCATCAATGAAACCCCCTATATAACTTACTAGAGTTGCTACCCGTAATCCTTCAAAAACACGATAGGAGCGTTTTTTCATTCTGAACATGTCTGTTTCCTTCTTCTACTTATGGTAAGGACTTCCCTGCTGAATCATGAATGCGCGATAAATTTGTTCTACTAATACAAGGCGCATAAGCTGATGAGGGAACGTTAAGAGACCAAAACTCATTAATTGATTAGCCCTCTTTTTCACTGTAGGAGAGAGTCCCAAACTTCCCCCTATAATAAAAGTAATATCTGAATAGCCTCTAAGAGTCGCTTGCTCTAACTCTTTAGCAAATTGCTCTGAGGGAAATTGTTTTCCTTCAATAGCTAAGGCAATGACATAATCACGATCACCTACTTTAGCCAAGATACGCTGTCCCTCTTTGTCTAAGATAGCTTTATTTTCAGCTTCGCTTGCATTATCTGGCGTCTTTTCATCCGTTAATTCTATAGACTCAAATTTTGTAAAGCGTCCTAGTCGTTTGACATACTCCGCAATGCCATCTTTCAAATATTTTTCTTTCAATTTTCCAACGGTAATCAATTTAACTTTCATAGGCTTATTATAGCACATATCCACAATCTTTTAACACCTTATCCACACCTTTTTAGTGTCAAGCATCTATAGTTATCCCTATAAAATCGCTTTTTATCTACACTTTTTGAAACTTATCCACAGACTGTTGATAACTGTTCTTTAAAATCACTTTATGATATAATTAAGCTTACTTTGATATGCTTATCAAAAAGGAGGACTAA
Organism: Streptococcus sp. HMSC072D03; assembly: GCF_001812855.1. Classification (NCBI taxonomy): domain Bacteria; kingdom Bacillati; phylum Bacillota; class Bacilli; order Lactobacillales; family Streptococcaceae; genus Streptococcus; species Streptococcus sp. HMSC072D03. Next base: position 16,937 of record NZ_KV810637.1, on the reverse strand, counting down.
ACGTGAAAAAATTTAACTGGAAAAAAATAGTAGCGCCAATTGCAATGCTTGTTATTGGCTTGCTCGGTGGTTTGCTAGGTGCCTTTATCCTACTAACAGCAGCAGGGGTATCTTTTACCAATTCAACAGATACAGGTGTTAAAACAGCTAAGACCGTATACAATAATACAACAGATACAACTAAAGCTGTTAAGAAAGTACAAAATGCTGTTGTTTCTGTCATCAATTACCAAGAAGGGTCATCTTCAGATTCTCTAAATGAACTTTATGGCCGTATCTTTGGTGGAGATGATAGTTCTGACTCTAGCCAAGACAAATCAAAAGATTCTGATGGGTTACAAGTCGCTGGTGAAGGTTCCGGTGTTATCTATAAAAAGGATGGTAAAGAGGCTTATATCGTAACCAACAACCACGTTGTCGATGGCGCTAAAAAACTTGAAATCATGCTTTCAGATGGATCAAAAATTACTGGTGAACTCGTTGGTAAAGATACTTACTCTGACCTAGCAGTTGTCAAAGTTTCTTCAGATAAAATTAAAACCGTAGCGGAATTTGCAGACTCAAACTCTCTCACAGTCGGTGAGAAGGCAATTGCTATCGGTAGCCCACTTGGTACCGAATACGCCAACTCAGTAACAGAGGGAATCGTTTCTAGCCTTAGCCGTACCGTAACTATGCAAAACGACAATGGTGAAACTGTTTCAACAAATGCTATTCAAACAGATGCTGCCATTAACCCTGGTAACTCAGGTGGTGCCTTAGTCAATATCGAAGGACAAGTTATCGGTATTAACTCAAGTAAAATTTCATCAACGTCAGCAGTCGCTGGTAGCGCCGTTGAAGGTATGGGATTTGCCATTCCATCAAACGATGTTGTCGAAATCATCAATCAATTGGAAAAAGACGGTAAAGTTACACGACCAGCCCTAGGAATCTCAATGGCCGATCTTAACAGCCTTTCTAGCAGTGCAACTTCTAAATTAGATTTACCAGATGATGTGAAAGCTGGAGTTGTAGTCGGCAGCGTTCAAAAAGGTATGCCAGCTGACGGTAAACTTCAAGAAAATGATGTTATCACTGAAATTGACGGTAAGGAAATCAGCTCAAAAACTGATATTCAAACCAATCTTTACAGCCATAGTATCGGAGATACAATCAAGGTAACCTTCTATCGTGGTAAAGAGAAGAAAACTGAAGAACTTAAATTAACAAAATCTACAGAAGACTTGTCTGACTAAGTCATTGACAAATCTGTCAAAAGACCTTTACAATAATGTAAAGGTCTTTTTTTGGAAAGGAATAACATGCAAGAACAACTCAAAGCTTTACCTATTAGTGACATCTATCCCAATCCTTTTCAACCTCGTATAGAGTTCTCTGATGAAGAATTAGCAGAGCTAAGCCAATCAATCTCAGAAAATGGACTGATACAGCCAATCATTGTCCGAAAATCGGATATTATTGGTTATGAACTAATTGCTGGGGAAAGACGTTTACGTGCCTGTAAACGTCTAGGAATGACAGAAATCCCTGCAGTTGTAAAGGAAGTTACAGATCAAGAAAGCCGTAAACAAGCTATTATTGAAAATTTACAACGATCGAATCTCAATCCCATTGAAGAAGCAAAGGCCTATCGTAATTTAATTAATGAGCTAGCTTATAGTCACGAGGAACTGGCGAAAGCTATGGGAAAATCCAGACCCTATATCAGTAACTCTCTCAGACTCCTCCAACTTCCCCAAGAGATACAGACGAGTATCGAAAATGGCAAACTGAGTCAAGGACATGCTAGAGCACTTTTAGCTGTTGAGGATACAAAAAAGCAATTAACTATCTATCATCAGGTCCTTACTGAAAAATGGTCAGTTCGTACCCTGGAAAAAAGACTTCAAGAACTTCCAAAAAAACAAAAATCAAAAAAAGATATTCATATAAAAGATAAAGAAAAAGAACTGGAAAAATCACTTGGTCTCCCCGTTACTCTTCGTTATCACAAAAATCACTCTGGAACTATTCAGATCCACTTTTCGACGGAAGAAGATTTTAACAGAATTATCAACAAGCTTATTTGACCTGTGAATTGAGGAGAAAAAAGAAACAAACTTATCCACATCATAAAATGGTTGCCCTCCCTTTATTTGAGAGGGTTTCTTTTTTTATTCACAACTTGTGGATAACTCTTGTGCACAATGTGAATTGTCTTTTTTCCCTTGTGGATAACTTAAGGAACTTTTATCTTCGGACCTGTGGAAAACTTTTTTGTTTTATGATAGAATCAGAGAACAAGAATAAAGAAGGAGAATTGATGGAATGACCGAAAAAGAGCATTTTTTTTGGAATAAGCTCTTAGAGCTGGCCAAAGAGGAACTAACACAAGCCACTTTTGATTATTATGTCCTGGATACCAAGCTCATCAAAGTTCAAGATAACGTTGCTACAATTCTGCTTGAAGAAGTCAAAAAGCTATTCTGGGAAAAGAATATGCAATCTTTCATTTTGATGGCTGGTTTTGAAGCCTATAATAGTGAAATCAAAGTTGAGTACGTCTTTGACGAAGCACTCTTAAACGAGGCAAATTCAACTGTAACAAACAATGACTTTGGCAATAAAAAGGAACAGCAAACACCTGCTCTTCCTACATTGGACTCTGACTTAAATAGTAAGTACACCTTTGATAATTTTATTCAGGGAGATGAAAACCGTTGGTCAGTTGCTGCATCTTTAGCTGTAGCTGATTCACCAGGAGCTACGTATAACCCTCTATTTATTTATGGAGGACCTGGTCTCGGAAAAACTCACTTACTCAATGCCATTGGTAACAAGGTCTTACATGATAATCCTCAAGCACGTATCAAATACATTACTGCAGAGAATTTCATTAATGAATTTGTTGTCCATATCCGTTTAGATAAAATGGATGAACTAAAACTAAAATACCGTCATCTGGACGTTCTCTTAATTGATGATATTCAATCATTGGCTAAAAAATCAACGCAAGCCACTCAAGAGGAATTTTTCAATACTTTCAATGTCCTTCACAATAATAATAAACAAATTGTCCTGACCAGCGACCGTAATCCAGATCAATTGAACGAGATGGAAGAGCGTCTTGTCACGCGCTTTAAATGGGGGTTAACCGTCAACATCACACCACCTGACTTTGAAACGCGAGTGGCCATTCTTACTAATAAGATTATGGACTATGATTATCATTTTCCTCCTGAAACAATTGAGTATTTAGCTGGCCAATTTGATTCAAATGTCCGTGACTTAGAAGGGGCCTTAAAAGATATTAGCTTAGTTGCCAATGTTCGCCAGTTAGATACTATCACAGTTGAGGTAGCTGCTGAAGCCATTCGCGCACGTAAAATGGATAGTCCTAAGTTAACTCTTATTCCGATTGAGGATATCCAAACTGAAGTAGGAAAATTTTATAATGTCACAGTAAAAGAGATTAAGGCAACTAAACGAACACAAAATATTGTCTTGGCACGTCAGGTAGCCATGTATCTTGCGCGTGAAATGACTGATAACTCCCTTCCAAAAATTGGAAAAGAATTTGGAGGAAGAGACCACTCAACTGTCTTACATGCATACAATAAAATCAAAAATATGATTGCTCAAGATGACAGTTTACGCATTGAAATTGATACCATCAAAAACAAGATAAAATAATACTTGTGGATAACTATTAAAAATTATACAAACTTTTCCACAGGCTGTGCACAAGTTTAAAGCCTTGATAAAACTATGTTTTGTACACTTATGCACAGTGTCCACAAGACCTACTACTACTACTAAAATAATACTAATAAAATAAAGGAGCATCATGATTCAATTTGCGATTAATAAAGCTTATTTCTTACAAGCACTTCATACAACTCGCCGTGCTATTTCTTCTAAAAATGCTATCCCAATTCTATCAACGATTAAAATCGAAGTTACCAGTGATGGTATCTATTTGACAGGATCAAATGGGCAAATCTCAATTGAAAATAGTATCTCAGTTTCAGAAGAAAATGCAGGCCTCTTAATTACACAGCCAGGTAGTATCCTTTTGGAAGCAAACTTTTTCATTAATGTTGTCTCAAGCTTGCCTGATGTTACCCTTACTTTTGAAGAAATTGAACAATACCAAGTTTTACTGAAAAGTGGTAAATCAGAAATTACCTTGAAAGGGAAAGATGTTGAACAATATCCCCGTATTCAGGAAGTTGATAGCTTGACGCCATTACTCATGGACACAAAAGTGTTAAAATCTATCATTGCTGAAACTTCATTCGCAGCAAGCACCCAAGAAAGTCGTCCAATTTTAACCGGTGTTCACTTCGTTCTTTCAAATCATAAAGATCTCAAAGCTGTAGCAACTGACTCTCACCGTATGAGCCAACGCCAACTTGTTTTGGAGCATTCTGCAGATAACTTTGATGTTGTAATCCCAAGTCGCTCACTTAAAGAATTATCGGCAGTCTTTAGCGATGATATTGAAAACATAGAGGTTTTCTTCTCAGCAAATCAAATTCTATTCCGTAGTGAAACAATTTCTTTCTATACACGTCTACTTGAAGGAAATTATCCAGACACGAATCGTCTCTTGTCTGATTCATTTGAAACAGAAGTTGTTTTCGAGACAGCTAGCCTTCGTTCTGCTATGGAACGTTCATATTTGATTTCTAATGCTAGTCAAAGTGGTACCGTCAAACTCGAAATCATCAATGGCAGTGTCAGTGCCCATGTTAATTCACCAGAAGTCGGAAAGGTGAATGAGGATATTGATGTGCAAGATGTTTCTGGTAGTGATCTGGTCATTAGTTTCAACCCAACCTACCTAATAGATGCTTTGAAAGCTCTTAAGAGTGAGACTGTCCGTGTACGTTTCATTTCACCAGTGCGTCCATTTACTTTGACGCCAGCAGATGACAGTGAGAATTTTATTCAATTGATTACACCTGTAAGAACAAACTAAAATCGAAAAAGTTATCCACTGTGGATAACTTTTTTACTAGAGAGGAAGTCTATGTACCAAATTGGAAGTTTAGTTGAAATGAAAAAACCACATGCTTGTACCATCAAAGCAACAGGAAAAAAAGCTAATGAATGGGAAGTGACCCGTCTTGGAGCTGACATTAAGATTCGTTGTACGAATTGTGATCATGTGGTTATGATGAGTCGTCATGATTTCGAAAAGAAACTTAAGAAGGTTTTATAACAGACATTGGGGAGTCTATATAATGAGGTTCTTGTGTTAAGAAAATTAGTTTACTAGCAATATAAAAACTTTCTAGAGTCCCTAATTATCTTCTTTATAGCATTCTTTGCCTTGCTTTCCTTTTTATGATTCTCAAAGGGAAGTTGCCTATTTTTAACAATTTTTGTGTTATAATTAACTGAATTACTTTTTTATGGAGAAATAAATTAATGGCTTTAACAGCAGGTATCGTTGGTTTGCCAAACGTTGGTAAATCAACTCTTTTCAATGCAATTACAAAAGCGGGTGCGGAAGCTGCTAACTATCCTTTCGCGACAATTGATCCAAACGTCGGAATGGTTGAGGTACCAGATGAGCGTTTGACGAAACTGACTGAACTTATTACCCCTAAAAAGACAGTTCCAACCACATTTGAGTTCACAGATATTGCGGGTATCGTAAAAGGAGCATCAAAGGGTGAAGGTCTTGGAAATAAGTTCTTAGCGAACATTCGTGAAGTAGATGCGATTGTCCATGTGGTTCGTGCTTTCGATGATGAAAATGTTATGCGTGAACAAGGGCGTGAGGATGCCTTTGTAGATCCGATGGCTGATATTGATACAATCAACCTAGAATTGATTTTGGCTGACCTTGAATCAATTAACAAACGTTATGCGCGTGTCGAAAAAATTGCTCGTACACAAAAAGATAAAGATTCTGTGGCAGAGTTTAATATTCTTCAAAAGATTAAACCTGTTCTAGAAGATGGTAAGTCTGCACGTACGATTGATTTTACTGAGGAAGAGCAAAAAATTGTTAAGGGACTCTTCCTCTTGACAACAAAACCAGTACTTTATGTGGCTAACGTTGATGAAGACCAAGTCGCAAATCCTGATGATATTGATTATGTCAAACAAATTCGTGAGTTTGCAGCGACTGAAAATGCAGAAGTAGTTGTTATCTCGGCACGTGTTGAAGAAGAAATTTCTGAATTGGATGATGAAGACAAAGAAATGTTCTTGGAAGACCTTGGTTTGACAGAATCAGGAGTTGATAAACTGACACGCGCAGCCTATCACTTGCTTGGTCTTGGAACTTACTTTACTGCTGGTGAGAAAGAAGTACGTGCTTGGACCTTTAAACGAGGCATCAAGGCTCCACAGGCAGCTGGAATTATCCACTCTGACTTCGAGAAAGGCTTTATCCGTGCTGTAACCATGTCTTACGATGATCTTATTAAATATGGTTCTGAGAAAGCTGTTAAGGAAGCTGGTCGCCTTCGTGAAGAAGGAAAAGAATATGTTGTTCAAGATGGCGACATCATGGAATTCCGTTTCAACGTTTAGAAAATAAAAAATAGTGCACAAGGCTGAAAAGTATTTTTCAGTCCTTTTGCTGTTTATCAAAGAGGAGAAATAATGACAAAATTAGTAGTTGGCTTGGGAAATCCTGGTTCAAAATACCATGAGACACGTCACAATGTTGGTTTTATGGCCATTGACCTAATGGCTAAGGAACTAGGATTAACTTTTTCTGAAGAAAAGACCTTTAAGGCTGAAGTGGCTTCGACCTTTTTAAACGATGAAAAGGTTTATTTTGTGAAACCAACGACCTTTATGAATCTATCTGGTCTAGCTGTTAGAGCATTGCTAGCTTATTACAATATTCCCATGGAGGATTTTATCGTTATTTACGATGACTTAGATATGGAAGTTGGGAAATTGCGCTTTCGTCAAAAAGGTTCAGCAGGTGGTCATAATGGGATTAAATCTATCATTGCTGAAACTGGCACTCAAGAATTTGACCGTATAAAAATTGGTATTGGTCGCCCACAGAAAGGAATGACGGTCGTTAATCATGTCCTTGGAAAATTTAGTGAAGATGATTATGCCACAATTTTACTGACTTTAGACAAGGTAGAGACGGCCCTAAATCATTACCTTAAAACAAATGATTTCGAAGACACTATGAGGCGTTATAATGGCTAATACCCTATTAGATCTTTTTGAGAAGAATCATCAATTGCTTGAGTGGCGTGATAAAGTAACCTTATTGAGTAGGCAGTTGGTCATGGGATTTTCTGGTTCCAGCAAGGCAGTTGTCATGGCATCTTCCCTTTCTGAGCAGGTTCCCAAGATCCTAATCGTTACTTCAACACAAAATGAAGCTGAGCAACTAACAGGAGATTTGTCAGCTATCTTAGGAGAGGATAAGGTTTATTCTTTTTTTGCAGATGATGTAGTAGCTGCAGAGTTTATCTTCGCTTCTCCAGAAAAGACCCATTCTCGTCTCGAAAGTCTTAACTTTTTAATAGATAAAGAGGCAAGTGGAATCTTGGTTACGAGTTTAGTTGGTACTAAGTTACATTTGCCGAATCCTGAGGTTTATAAAGACTCTCGCATTGACTTAACACTAGGGGAGGAACATGATTTAGAGGCTCTCAGTAAGCATCTGACTCATATTGGATACCAAAGGGTAGAGCAAGTTCTCTCACCTGGTGAGTTCAGTCGTAGAGGCGATATTTTAGATATTTATGAACTGACTGCAGAACTCCCCTACCGTTTAGAATTTTTTGGAGACGAGATTGATGGTATTCGTCAGTTTGATAGCGATAGTCAGAAATCTTTAGACAATTTAGAGCATGTTATCGTATCACCGGCAGATGATATTATCTTAACAAGAGAAGACTACCAACGTGCTGAGAAGGCCCTAGAAAGTGCGGTCTCAAAGGCAGAAGGTTCTCATAAGGCTTACCTTGAGGAGGTTCTGTCGGTTACGATTGATGGTTACCGTCATAAAGATTTGCGTAAGTTTTTATCTCTCTTTTATGATAAAGCTTACACCTTATTTGACTACCTTCCAAAGGAAGCTCCTGTATTCATTGATGATTTTCAAAAGATAGTGGACCGCAATGGACGTCTTGAGTTGGAGGTGGCTAATCTTTTAACTGAGGATCTTCACCAGGGCAAGTCTCTGAGTCATCTAAATTACTTAGTGGATTCATTTAAGACTTTACGTAACTATCAGCCAGCTAGTTTCTTTTCGAATTTTCATAAGGGATTGGGAAATCTTAAATTTGATAAGTTGTATCAATTCACGCAATACCCTATGCAGGAGTTCTTTAACCAGTTCCCACTTCTAGTTGATGAAATACATCGCTATACCAAGAATAAGGCAACAGTTATTTTACAAGTGGGGTCTGAGAAGCAGCTCAAATCTTTGAAGGAAACCTTGGAAGAATATGATTTAGATTTACCCCTTAGTAGTTTTGGAGATTTGATACCTCATAAGCCTCAGTTAGTCTTAGGTAACTTATCCAATGGTTTTTACTTTGCGGATGAAAAGCTTGTTCTTGTCACTGAACGTGAGATTTTTCATAAAAAAGTAAAACGTCGTGCGCGTGCCAGTCACGTTTCCAATGCTGAGCGTCTCAAAGATTACAATGAACTTGAAAAAGGTGATTATGTTGTACACCAGACTCATGGTATCGGTCAATTTAAAGGTATTGAGACTATTGAGATTAAAGGGGTGCATCGTGACTACTTGACCATCCAATATCAGGATGCGGCAACAATTTCTCTACCTGTTGAGCAGATTGAGAGTCTCTCTAAGTATGTGTCAGCGGACGGAAAAGAGCCTAAAATTAATAAACTCAATGATGGGCGTTTCCAAAAGACTAAACAAAAAGTAAGCAAGCAAGTAGAGGATATTGCCGATGATCTCTTAAAACTTTATGCTGAGCGTAGTCAACTTAAAGGTTTTGCTTTTTCACCAGATGATGATAACCAAAGGGATTTCGAAGATGATTTTGCCTATGCTGAGACAGAGGATCAATTGCGTTCTATCAAGGAAATTAAGGTAGACATGGAGTCAGACAAACCCATGGATCGTCTCTTGGTGGGGGATGTTGGTTTTGGTAAGACAGAGGTAGCTATGCGTGCTGCCTTCAAGGCGGCCAATGATGGAAAGCAAGTTGCTATCCTAGTTCCTACAACAGTTCTTGCCCATCAGCACTATTTGAATTTTAAAGAACGTTTTGAAAATCATGCTGTTGAGGTAGATGAACTCAGTCGTTTTAGAAGTAAAAAAGAGCAAAATGAGACTATTGAAAATCTAGCTAAAGGGCGTATTGATATTATTATTGGTACTCACCGCCTGCTGTCCAAAGATGTTAAGTTTTCTGATTTAGGATTGCTAGTAATTGATGAAGAACAACGTTTTGGCGTGAAGCATAAAGAGAAACTTAAGGAGTTGAAAGCTAAGGTTGATGTCCTTACTCTAACTGCGACACCTATTCCTCGTACGCTTCATATGTCTATGTTAGGTATTCGTGATTTGTCGATTATTGAGACAGCACCTACCAACCGTTATCCAGTTCAAACTTATGTTATGGAAACCAATCCTAGTCTTATTCGAGAAGCGATATTAAGAGAGATGGACCGAGGCGGCCAGATTTTTTATGTTTATAATCGTGTTGAAACCATTGATCAAAAAGTTTCTGAACTACATGAGCTGGTCCCTGAAGCACGTATCGGATTTGTTCATGGTCAGATGAGTGAGGTTATGTTGGAGAATACCCTCTTGGATTTCTTGAATGGTGATTACGATGTTTTGGTAGCAACGACTATTATCGAGACAGGGATTGATATCTCCAATGTTAATACTCTCTTTATTGAGAATGCAGATCATATGGGCTTATCTACTCTTTATCAGTTGAGAGGTCGTGTGGGGCGTAGTAATCGAATTGCTTATGCCTATCTCATGTATCGTCCTGATAAAGTGTTGACGGAAGTCTCTGAGAAGAGATTGGATGCTATTAAGGGCTTTACAGAACTGGGATCAGGTTTCAAAATTGCCATGCGTGATTTATCAATTCGTGGTGCCGGGAACATTCTTGGTGCTTCTCAAAGTGGATTCATCGACTCAGTCGGGTTTGAAATGTACTCACAACTCTTGGAAGAGGCTATCAATAAACGTCAAGGTAAAACTCAAGTTCGACGTAAAGGAAATGCAGAGTTCAATCTTCAGATTGATGCTTACCTCCCTTCTGACTATATTTCTGACGAGCGCCAAAAAATTGAAATTTATAAGCGTATTCGAGAAATTGAGAATCAGAAAGACTATCAAGACCTTCAAGATGAGCTTATTGACCGCTTTGGAGAATATCCAGACCAAGTTGCCTATCTCATTGAGATTGGTCTGGTTAAGGCCTATTTGGATGCTGCCTTTGCAGAATTAGTCGAGCGTAAGAACGATACTATTATTGTTCGTTTCGAAAAAGCCTCTCTTAAATTCTTCTTGACTCAAGACTATTTCGAAGCTATCTCTAAAACGCATTTAAAAGCAAAAATCAGTGATAATCAGGGGAAAGTAGAGATTACTTTTGATGTTCGTAACAAGAAAGACTATGAGATTCTTGAAGAATTAAAGATTTTTGGACAGACATTTATGGAAATCAAAGAACGTAAAGAAAAAAAAGAAGCTTAAGGAAAGTTTAAGTAAGTTTCTCTATACTATAAAACATCCTAAAACTTTTCTTTTTCATAAATCTCCTGAGAGGGTCGACTAGTGTCGATTCTCTTATTTTTGTACTTGAAAAGGCTTTAGTCCCCTATTTTCTCAAAAAAATGCTATCATAGAAGAGATATCCTAACGAAAAGGAAACAGTAACATTGAGATTAGACAAATATTTAAAAGTATCACGAATTATCAAACGCCGTCCAGTTGCTAAAGAAGTAGCTGATAAAGGACGTATAAAAGTAAATGGTGTACTCGCTAAGTCATCTACAGATTTAAAAATTGGTGACCAAGTGGAAGTTCGTTTTGGAAATAAACTTCTAACTGTCCGTGTTTTAGAAATGAAAGACAGTACTAAAAAAGAAGATGTGGCAAAAATGTACGAGATTATAAGTGAAACAAGGATTGAAGCAGATGAGCAAGAAGCCTAATATTGTACAGCTTACGAACGATTACATTGATAATGCCAATCAAGAGCAACGATTAGAGCGTGCCGAACACGAACAAAGGAATCGCTTTATGGGGTGGATTCTCTTTGTGGTTGTTTTACTCTTTATCTTGCCAACCTATAATCTGGTTGAGACCTATATGAATATCAAACAGCAAGAGAAGGAAGTCTTGTCGCTTCAGAAAGACTATGATAAATTGTCGGATCAGACAAAGGAACGAAAGGATTTGGCTAAGAAACTTAAGGATGATGCTTTCGCCGAGAAATATGCGCGTGCTAAGTACTATTATTCACGTGAAGGAGAGTCAATCTATCCTGTACCAAGCTTATTACCCTAATGAAAGATTTACTAAAAACTGTAGAAACTTTTTTAACCTATTCAGAAGCCAAGTTAGAGGAACTATCAGAAAAAAATCAGCAACTTAAAACGGAATTACCGAGGAAAGAGGAGGTGAAGAAGCAAGCATGAAAAAGCTCTTAATAGCTGCAACTGTTGTGCTTGTATCTTCTAGCCCCCTGGTCTTACTTCCTATGGAGAAGGAGCTAACTCTGACCCCAAAACAGGTCCAAAAATTGACTCAAAATACTACAGCTAGCTTGACTCAATTTAAACAGATTCCTAAAAACCCAAGAACGATAACAACTATCCTAACTTATAAGAACAAGGATTTAACAGAATTTAAAACCAGTATCCAAGCGGATACCAAACTATCGATTTCTGCTATTTTTTGGAATGCTAAAGGTGAGCCTGTTTTCCAACTTCAAGATGGTGATTATGTAGCCGCTAGTCAGAAATCAATTGTAGACGACAGTATCTATAATCAAAAAACAGTAGATATGACCTTCTGGACTAAAGATGGTTTAACGGTATACAAAGAACCTTACGTTTTAGGAACTGAAAAAGCTGACTCCAAACTCGCTAGTTTTAAACCCATTAAGGTTAGCCAAGCAGCTCAGACGCATGCAGGGACCTACTATTTGGTAGACGGAGAGGGTTGGATTAATGCTTCTGATTTGTCAAGGATTGACAATCGCATCGAGGCTGTTCAAAAAGTCCTTAATGAGAAGTATAACAATCAAGAGCGCATCTCAGTTTATGTTAAACAGCTTGATACGGACCGAGTAGCTGCTATCAATGACGAAAAAAGCATGTATGCAGCTAGCGTAGCCAAGCTTGGAGTACTTTATTATGCACAGGAACGTCTGTCTCAAAAGAAATTATCATTATCAGATGAGTATCAATATACCTCTGCTGTAAATGGTTTTCCAGGTGCCTATGATCCAGATGGTTCTGGAAAGATTAGTAAGATGCCTGATGATAAGAATTATAGCTTGGAAAATCTGTTAAAGGCTGTAGCCCAAAACTCAGATAATGTAGCGACAAATATATTAGGCTATTATGTAACCAATCAGTATGACAAGGCCTTCCAAAAATCAGTAGATAAAGCCGCAGCGACTTCGTGGAATATGGATAAAAAGGAGTTGACTGCTAGAGCCGCAGGTACTTTGATGGAGGCTGTTTATAGACAAAATGGAGATATTATCAATTATCTTTCAAGTACGGACTATGATGGCGAACGTATTTCCAAAAACATTGATGTTCCCGTCGCTCATAAAATTGGTGATGCCTACGACTTTAAACATGACGTCGCTATTGTTTATGCAGATTCTCCCTTTATTCTATCGATTTTTACGGATAAAGAGGGCTATGACAAGATCACCTCAATTGCAGATGATGTTTATGGAATTTTAAAATAATGACACAAAAATTGTTAAAAATGATGCAAGCCAAGGGTTATTTTAACCAGCACAAGAAAATTTTAGTAGCAGTATCAGGTGGAGCAGACTCTATGAGTTTGCTGCACTTTTTGTATAACCATCAAAAAGATTTGGATATTCAGTTGGGGATTGCTCACGTTAACCATAAACAACGACAAGAGTCGGAGCATGAAGAAGCGTATTTACGTCATTGGGCAAAGGAACATAAGGTCCCTTTTCACTATAGTGCCTTCTCAGGAAAGTTTTCAGAAAATGCTGCCCGTACCTTTCGCTATGAGTTTTTTAAGCGGGTCATGAAAGATTATGATTACTCTGCTCTTGTAACAGCCCATCATGCAGATGATCAAGCAGAGACGATTTTTATGAGACTGTTGAGAGGAAGTCGTTTAAGACACCTGACAGGAATTTCAGCTATCAGACCATTTGGTACTGGTCAGGTTATTCGCCCCTTTTTGCATCTTACGAAAGATTGGCTTCCCGTAACTTTCCATTTTGAAGATAGGAGTAATACGTCACTAGCCTATCTTCGGAATCGCATCAGACTGTCCTATCTTCCTACCTTATCTCAGGAAAATCCTAAATTTAAGGAGCACCTTTGTCTTTTAGCCGAGGAGATTGGTCTTATGAAGCAAGCTTTAGGGGAGTTAACAAAGGATATTACTATTACTGATTTATCTGTTTTTCAGCAACAGTCAGATCCTGTCCAGCTCTTTCTTCTTCAGAACTATTTAGATACCTTTCCTGATTTACAGCTTTCTAAAGGCCAATTTAATCAATTGATAAGTTATCTAAGGAAAAATGGTTCAGGAAAGATTCCCCTAAAAAATGGTTACGAACTAGTAAAAACACAGACTTCTTTCCTAATAAGGAAAGAAGAGGCTATCTCTTTATCCCCTTCTTGTCTCTTAGAATTTGGAAAATCTGTTGAGTTTGAGAATTATACCTTGACTTTTTCAGAATTCAATGACGTTTCTAACGCAGATACTATTAGTATTTGGTCAGATTCCCCAATAGTGATTCGTCATAGAAAAGAAGGCGATAAGATTGACCTTGGTAGTCACCATAAAAAATTAAGACGACTATTTATAGACAATAAGATTTTAGAGAAGGATCGTCAAAAAGCCATTATAGGAGAACAAGATGATCAGATTATTTTTCTTTATGTTGCTGGGCGTCTCTATTTGAAAAAAAGACCTGAAAATGCTATACTCTATGGCACTGTAGTCATTTATAAGAATTTCTAATCAAATACCATGTTCAAATAACGATGATTGAAGTAAAAGTGGTATAATAACAGAATATTGACTTCGAGAAAGGGAACCCAAATGTTAGAAAAAGACATTAAAAAAGTCCTCTTTTCCCAAGAGGATATCGTAGCTAAAACTAAAGAACTAGGACAACAATTGACAGAGGATTATGCGGGGAAAAATCCTCTACTAGTCTGTGTTTTGAAAGGTGCTGTTCCATTTATGGCAGAACTTATCAAACATATCGATACCCATATTGAGATGGACTTTATGGTCGTTTCAAGTTATGGTGGTGGAACTGTCAGCAGTGGTGAAGTAAAGATTCTTAAAGATGTTGACACTAATGTTGAAGGACGAGACATCATCTTTATTGAAGATATCATTGATACAGGTCGTACGCTCCTTTATCTTCGAGATATGTTCAAGTACCGTAAAGCCAATTCAGTCAAAATCGCAACTCTTTTTGATAAACCAGAAGGTCGTGTTGTTGATATTGAGGCAGATTACGTATGTTACGATGTTCCTAATGAATTTATCGTTGGTTTCGGACTAGACTATGATGAAAAATACCGTAACCTCCCTTATGTTGGTGTCCTAAAAGAAGAAATTTATACAAAATAAGTAAAGGTCTAATTAATTTATGAATAATAAAAATAATAATGGCTTCTTACGGAACGCTTTTCTCTACATCATAGTTATTATTGCGGTTGTAACCGGAGTACAATACTTTGCAGGAGGAAGCCAAAGCCCAAGTCAACAATTGTCTTACACACAGTTGGTTAAGAAAATTGAAGATGGTAAGGTAAAATCTATCACTTATCAGCCAGACGGTAGTATCATTGAAGTTAAAGGTAGCTACAAAAAGGCTGAAAAGGTTGATACTGACCTTAGTCTCCCATTTTTAGGTAGTGCATCATCAGAGACACGTAGCTTTACATCGACTGTGCTGCAGAATGAAACAACCATGCAGAAATTGCAGTCAGCATCAGAAGCAGCTGATGTTAATGTTAAAATGATACGTGAAAGTTCAAGTGGTGCTTGGATTTCATATCTTTTTAGTTACCTACCTTTGATTGGGATTGCTATTTTCTTCCTTTTCATGATGAATCAAGGCGGTAACCGCGGTGCTATGAATTTTGGCCGCAACCGTGCTAAGACTCAATCAAAAGAGAATATTAAAGTTCGTTTCACAGATGTGGCTGGTGCGGAAGAAGAAAAAGAAGAACTTGTAGAAGTCGTAGATTTCCTCAAAAATCCACGTAAATATAAAGCACTTGGTGCACGTATCCCTAAGGGTGTTCTCCTTGAAGGCCCTCCAGGGACAGGTAAAACTCTGCTTGCTAAAGCTGTTGCTGGTGAAGCAGATGTTCCTTTCTTTAGTATCTCAGGTTCTGATTTCGTAGAGATGTTTGTCGGTGTCGGAGCAAGTCGTGTTCGTAGTCTTTTTGAAGACGCTAAGAAGGCCGAACGTGCTATTATCTTTATTGATGAAATCGATGCGGTTGGCCGTCGTCGTGGTACTGGAATGGGCGGCGGTAACGACGAACGTGAACAAACCCTTAACCAACTGTTGATAGAAATGGATGGTTTTGATGGAAATGAGAATATCATTGTCATTGCTGCAACCAACCGCAGTGATGTTCTTGATCCAGCCCTCCTACGTCCAGGACGTTTTGACCGTAAAGTTCTTGTTGGTCGCCCAGATGTAAAAGGCCGAGAAGCTATCTTGAAAGTCCATGCCAAGAATAAACCATTGGCTGAAGATGTTGACCTTAAAGTTGTTGCTCAACAAACTCCAGGTTTTGTTGGAGCTGACTTAGAGAATGTCTTGAATGAAGCAGCCCTAGTTGCTGCACGACGTAGTAAGACTAAAATTGATGCTAGTGATATCGACGAAGCAGAGGATCGTGTTATTGCTGGACCATCTAAGAAAGACCGCCAAGTTTCAGAACACGAACGTAAAGTTGTGGCTTACCATGAAGCCGGTCATACAATTGTTGGTTTAACACTTTCTAGCGCTCGTGATGTTCACAAGGTTACTATTGTTCCACGAGGTCGCGCAGGTGGTTATATGATTTCTCTACCAAAAGAGGATCAGATGTTGTCATCTAAAGATGAGCTAAAAGAACAATTGGCAGGTCTTATGGGTGGACGTGTTGCAGAAGAAATTATTTTCAACGTTCAAACATCAGGTGCTTCAAATGACTTTGAGCAAGCAACACAGTTAGCACGTGCAATGGTTACTGAATATGGTATGAGCGAAAAACTTGGACCAGTCCAATATGAAGGTAATCATGCGATGAATCCAGGACAATTTACGACAGATAAGTCTTACTCAGCTCATACAGCTCAACTTATTGACGAAGAAATTCGATCACTTTTAGTTGAGGCACATGACAAAGCAACTGAAATTATCAATGCAAACCGAGAAACACATGCTCTCATTGCAGAAGCTTTGCTTAAGTATGAAACACTTGATGCTGCACAAATCAAGTCAATTTATGAGACTGGTAAGATGCCGGAGGATTCTCTTGGAGATTCAGAAGAAGATAATCATGCCCTATCTTACGATGAAGTCAAAGAAAGAATTGAAAATAAAAATAAAGATGAAGAAGAGTAAGGAGTTTTACTCTTCTTTTTTTAGATAAATCGAGAGAAGAAATACTATTAAAAATATTATAAAAAAAGAAAATTAAAATCAATACAAGTTATTGACAAGACAGGTCAGAGATGATATTATAAATAAGCTGTTTCGCGA
>NZ_KV810636.1:0-290 GCF_001812855.1 Streptococcus sp. HMSC072D03 | reverse complement strand
GAAGTTGGTCACGAGGGTGAAGCTGTAGTTCAGCCTGTCAATCCAGCGTACACCGGTTCAATCAATAGCGACACTACCAGTGCCAAAGGTACGCAAGAATCAGGTCACGAAGGCGAAGCTCTTGTTCAACCTGTCGCCCCAGAATATACCGGCCCAATCAGTGCTAAAGGTACGCAAGAATCAGGTCACGAAGGTGAAGCTCTTGTTCAACCCGTAGCCCCAGAGTATACCGGACCAATCAGTGCCAATGGCACCCAGGAAGTTGGTCACGAGGGTGAAGCTGTAGTTCA
>NZ_KV810635.1:0-23299 GCF_001812855.1 Streptococcus sp. HMSC072D03 | reverse complement strand
TTTATTGTGCACTTATATTGTATATTCAAGACCAAAAAAGAGCAGTAGGATTGATTACCAACTACTCTCTTCAGAACACAAAAAAACCAGTACTAAACTGGTTTTTGAGACTATCACATTAGTTATAGATTTTGAATGCGTCATCGTCGTTTTGACCAACGAATGGCATTGCTTTACGCAATTCAGCACCAATCTTTTCAATTTCAAGCTCTTCAGCTTCTTTACGGTAAGCTTTCAAACGTGGGAAGCCAGCATCATGGTCTTCAACGAATTCACGTGCAAATTTACCTGATTGGATATCAGCAAGGGCAGCTTTCATGTTTTCTTTGACTTCTGGACCGATGACACGTGGACCAGTTACAAAGTCACCAAATTCTGCAGTATTTGAACATGATTGACGCATTTTCTTGAATCCACCTTCGTAGATCAAGTCAACAATCAATTTCATTTCGTGAAGCACTTCAAAGTAAGCTAATTGTGGTGCATAGCCTGCTTCAGTCAAGACTTCAAAACCAGCTTCAATAAGGTGTGTCAACCCACCCATAAGAACCGCTTGTTCACCAAACAAATCTTCTTCAGTTTCTTCTTTAAATGTTGTTACAAGTAATCCAACACGTGCAGAACCAATACCTTTAGCCCAGTCCATAGCGATATCTTTAGCATTACCTGTAGCATCTTGGTATACTGCGTAAAGTGCAGGAACACCAAAGCCTTCTGTATATGTACGGCGTACCAAGTGACCTGGTCCTTTAGGAGCAACCATAAAGACATCAACATCTTTAGGAACCTTGATGAATTCGAAGTGGATGTTAAATCCGTGTGCAAAACCAAGAGCTTTGCCTGCACTCAAGTTTGGCTCAATTTCATCTTTATAGATATCTTTTTGAATTTCATCTGGTGCCAAAACCATAATGATATCAGCCAATTTAGTTGCTTCTGCTACTGTGTAAGTATCAAAACCATCTTCTTTAGCTTTATCAAATGATTTACCTGGACGAACACCGATGATCACATCGTGACCTGAATCACGCAAGTTTTGTGCATGCGCATGACCTTGTGAACCGTAACCGATAACGGCGATTTTTTTACCGTCAAGTGCTGCTACTTTTACGTCTTTTTCATATTCCATTTGAACTGCCATAGTAATATGTCTCTTTTCTAAAAAATATTTTATTGCCTTTTTAAGGCTGGGTTAACAAATTTAGGTTGGATTTTTTAATCACGGGTAAATCCAGTAGCACCCGTACGAGCGATATTCTTGATTCCGTAAGGACGAATAACTCGTAGAAGCGCCTCGCTCTTTTCAGCATCACCAGTCATCTGGATAGTGATAGAGCTTGGTGCCACATCAACCACCGAAGCACGGAAAGGTTGAATAATCGCCAAGATTTCAGCACGCTTAGAGGTTGGTGCTGATACCTTAACTAGGATAACTTCACGTTCCAAGTGTGGCTGATCCGTGATATCACGGATACGGATCACATCAATCTGACGATTAAGCTGTTTGATGATTTGTTCCACTTCATTTTGAGAATTCACATCAATAATAATCGTAATACGTGAAACGTTAGGATCCTCAGAAGCCCCTACAGAGATACTTTCAATATTAACTTGACGTCGTGAAAGAACACCTGTGAAGCGGTTAAGGACACCCGAACGGTTCTGAAGTTTAGCTGTTAACATTCTACGCATTGAACTTCACCCCCAACATTTCATGATTACTCTTACCAGCCGGAACGATTGGCAAGACATGCTCTTTACGAGAGATATCCACCTCAATGAACATTGGTACGTCTTCCTTGATAACTTCCAAATCCTGATCAATTGTCTCTGGATTATCAAACTTGTAGGACTTAATGCCGTAAGCTTGAGCCATCAATTGGAAATCTGGGAGGGTATCAAAGACAGACTCTGATGTACGCCCTTCGTAGAAGGACTCTTGCCATTGACGTACCATACCAAGTGAGTGGTTGTTCAACATAACAACCTTGATTGGCACCTTGTAAATATTTA
Source organism: Streptococcus sp. HMSC072D03 (assembly GCF_001812855.1). Classification (NCBI taxonomy): domain Bacteria; kingdom Bacillati; phylum Bacillota; class Bacilli; order Lactobacillales; family Streptococcaceae; genus Streptococcus; species Streptococcus sp. HMSC072D03. Next base: position 21,286 of record NZ_KV810635.1, on the reverse strand, counting down.
AGATAGCCAATTCTTGGTTCGTCATTTGGAAACCACCATCACCAACAAAGAGGATAACTTCTTTATCAGGATTAGCAATTTTAGCACCAATTGCTGCTGGGACACCGAATCCCATTGTTCCAAGACCACCTGAGGTCACCAGTTGACGCTCATTTTGGTATGGATAATACTGAGCTGTCCACATTTGATGTTGTCCAACGTCAGTAACAACAACGGCATCACCCTTAGTCAATTCACCGATACGCTCGATAACTGCCTGAGGCTGTACCATACGTTCTTTCTTATCGTAAGAACGTACACGTTCTTTGTCTTTTGTGACTTTTTCAATCCATTTTTCAGTGTTATTCTGAACCACTGGTTCTGCTAAGAGCATTTCAAGAGCTTGCTTAGCATCACCAACAACTGGAAGGTCCACTGCAATAATTTTACCAATCTCAGCTGGATCTACATCAATATGGACAACCTTAGCATTCTTAGCAAATGTTTTAGGATTACCTGTCAAACGGTCATCAAAACGACAACCAATAGCAATCATAAAGTCAGCATCCGTCATAGCAATGTTAGCCGCATATGAACCGTGCATACCACCCATACCCAAGAAAAGGGGATGACTAGTAGCAATTGTCCCTTGTCCTAGAAGACTTGTGACCACAGGAATTTGGTAGCGTTCTGCAAAAGCAACTAGCTCCTTAGCAGATTCAGAATAAGACACCCCACCTCCAGCTACAATAACCGGTTTCTTAGCTTTCCCCAACTGCTTCAAGATTTTCTTGATTTGCATTTCGTTTGGTCTTAGCGTCGGTTGGTAACTTGGAAGATTAATTTCAGGATCGTTGATGAAGGCTGTTTCCTTAGCTACGACATCTTTAGGGAGGTCGATAACAACTGGACCAGGACGACCAGTTGTTGCAATATGAACCGCTTCCCTAATAATACGAGGAATATCAGCTGTATCGCGAATCTGATAATTGTATTTTGTAATCGGCATGGTAATTCCGACAATGTCAGCCTCTTGGAAGGCATCCTTACCAATACCTGATGTTGCTACCTGACCAGTAAAGGCTAGGAGAGGTACGCTATCACTCATAGCATCTGCAATCCCTGTAATAGCATTAGTGGCACCAGGACCACTCGTTACAAGAGCAACACCGAGTTTACCAGTTGATTTGGCATAACCTTCAGCTTCGTGCAGACTTCCTTGCTCATGACGAGATAAGATATGATTAATCTTGTCATTTTTGTAAATAGCATCATACAAAGGAAGAACCGCTCCGCCAGGATATCCAAAGATAGTTGAAATCCCAAGTTCAAGAAGTGTATCAAGAATCAAATCAGCACCAGAGCGTGCTTCTTCAAGTTCAATTTTCTTCACATGGACCTCCTTTAGTAGTTGTTTTTTTCGAATTGTCTAAAAATTCAAAACCTTGTATACTATGATAACATTTTTAACCAAATTTGCAAGGGTTTCAGAGAAAAATATCACAAACTCTTCGGAAAGAATGTTCTTAGTTTTTTTCTTGTGCTTGACGTTCTGCTTTACGTTCTTCGAATTCTTCGTCACTCATCAAAGTTCCGCCGACATTGGCTGATTTAGCAAAGGCTGTATAGCGACGCAACCAACCACTTGAAATTTTTGATTTGAAAGGTTTCAAATGTTTGCGACGTTCTTCAAGGGTTACATCATCGACAAGCAGATCAAGAGTACGGTTTGGAAGATCAATCACGATTTCATCGCCATCTTCGATTAGGGCGATATTACCACCTTCTGCTGCTTCTGGAGAAACGTGACCAATAGCAATACCACGAGTAGCTCCTGAGAAACGGCCATCCGTAATCAGTGCCACATCCTTACCAAGACCGCGTCCGACAATCTTAGAAGTTGGTGCCAACATTTCTGGCATACCAGGACCACCCTGAGGACCTTCGTATCGAATGACAACGACATGTCCCTTCTTAACTGTTCCATTGTCAATCAACTCAAGGGCTTGATCTTGTGAATCACAACAAATAGCTTTACCGCGGAAAGTTTTAACAGATGGATCTACACCACCAACCTTGATAACAGCTCCATCCTGAGCAATATTTCCGTAAAGAATAGACAAACCACCAACTGGTGAAATAGGATGCTCAATCGGATGGATAATTTCTTCATTTTTGATTTCAGCACCAGCTACATTTTCTTTCAAGGTTTTACCAGTAACTGTAATACGATCACCCTTAATGGCTCCCTTTTTAATCAACTGATTGATAATGGCTGGAACACCACCAGCTTCATGCACATCATGCATGGTGTAAACACTTGAAGGGGCAATTTTAGAGAGATAAGGTGTCTTCTTGGCAATTTCATTAATGTCCTTAAGGTCATAATCAATACCAGCCTCACGCGCAATAGCAAGGGTATGGAGAACAGTATTGGTTGAACCACCCATAGCCATATCAAGAGCAAACGCATCATCGATAGCTTCTTTGGTCACAATATCACGTGGGCGAACATTATTTTTGATGTTATCCATCAATTTTGTGGCTGCTTGACGAACCAATTCACGACGTTCATCTGAGACAGCTAGGATAGTACCGTTACCTGGAAGGGCAAGACCCAAAACTTCCATCAAACAGTTCATTGAGTTAGCGGTAAACATTCCTGAACATGAACCACAAGTTGGACAAGCATTTTTCTCCAAATAATCGAGCTCTTCCTTGCTCATATCTCCAGCCTGATAGGTACCTACAGCTTCAAACAAACTTGATAGCGTCGCTTGATGACCAGTCATGTCAACGCCACCCTTCATAGGGCCACCAGAACAAAATACTGCTGGCACATTAGTACGCATGGCTGCTAAAATCATCCCTGGCGTAATCTTATCACAGTTAGGAATATAGAAAACCCCGTCAAACCAGTGGGCATTAATAACTGTTTCTGCAGAATCGGCAATCAATTCACGAGATGGAAGACTGTAACGCATCCCAATATGCCCCATGGCAATCCCATCATCCACACCAATGGTATTAAACTCAAAAGGAATACCGCCAGCCTCGCGGATAGCTTCCTTGGCAATATCTGCTAATTCACGCAAGTGAACATGCCCTGGAACAATATCAATATATGAGTTACAAATAGCAATGAAGGGCTTTTGCATATCCTTGGCAGATTTAACTTGCCCAGTCGCATACAAAAGTCCGCGTGCTGGTGCCTTATCAACACCAACTTTGATCATATCACTTCTCATGATGTTACCTTCAATCTATAAAATTTCTTACAACATATGTTACCACTTTGGAAAGTAATGTCAAGGAATTTTCAGAATATTTCTGTAATTTCGAAAAGATGTCCCAACCGTATCAAAATTGACAAAACAAAAAGGAAGCCCTAAGACTTCCTAAATGATTAATTCAAAAATTATTCAACACTAAAGAGGTATGGATAAACTGGTTGGTCTCCTTGGAAGATTTCAACTTCGATATCTTCGTGAGCCTCTTCCAATTTTTCCGCAAGTACTTGAGCTTGTTCTTGATTACCTTCTTCGCCGACATAAATCATAACAATTTCACTGTCTTCGTCAATCATCTTGTCAAAAGTGTCAAGAAGGGCTTGATCCATATCTGGTGTAGACACAAGGATCTTACCATCAACCATACCAAGGATATCATTTTCATGAATCTCAAGGCCATCAATAGTTGTATCACGTACCGCCAAGGTCACGCTACCACTTGTTACATCTGAAAGACTAGCTGTCATAGCTTCAACATTCACTTCGATACTTTGGCTAGGATCAAAAGCAAGCAAACTTGTAAAGCCTTGTGGTACTGTACGCGTTTCAACAACAGCCGCATTGACATCTACTACTTCAGCAGCTGATTGTGCTGCCATAAAGATGTTTTTATTGTTTGGCAAGATGATAACATTCTTAGCATTAACCTGCTCAATAGCCTTAACAATGTCTTCTGTTGATGGGTTCATTGTTTGGCCACCTGAAATCACATAGTCAACACCTTGCGATTTGAAGATATCTGCAAGTCCATCTCCAGCAACAACTGCAATAAGAGCAAAGTCTTTAGGAGCAGAAGGTGCAGCTTGGATAGCTTCTTCTTTTTGAACTTGTGCATCGTGTTGGTTACGCATGTTGTCAACCTTAACTTTGACAAGAGCCCCATATTTAAGACCTTCTTGCATGACAAGACCTGGATCCTCAGTGTGGACGTGAACTTTGACAATTTCATCATCGTTAACAACAAGGAGAGAATCCCCAAGGTTGCTCAAGTAATTTTGGAACTCTTCATAGTCAAAGTCTTTCACATAAGTTGGACCTTGTTTGAGACCAATCATTATTTCCGTACAGTAACCGAAGGTAATGTCTTCTGTTGCAACATGACCAGCAACTGACTTATGATGTTCTGCGTTGATCATCTCTGTCATCGTAGCCGGTGTCGCTTGGAAGTCCTCTGAAGCGATATACTCACCTGTGAGGGCTGACAAGAAACCTTCATAAATGAAGACCAAACCTTGACCACCTGAGTCTACCACACCAACTTCTTTCAAAACTGGAAGCATCTCTGGTGTCTTAGCCAAAGCAGCTTTAGCTCCGTCAAGAGCTGCACGCATAACCTCAACAGCATCATTTGTAGATTCAGCTTTCTTAATCGCTGCTGAAGCTGCACCACGTGATACTGTAAGGATTGTTCCTTCAACAGGTTTCATAACAGCTTTATAAGCAACTTCAACCCCTGCTTGGAAGGCATGAGCTAGATCTTGGCCGTCAAGTTCCGTTTTATCCTTGATACTTTGACCAAATCCACGGAACAATTGTGAGGTGATAACACCTGAGTTACCACGGGCACCCATCAAAAGACCCTTAGACAAAATCTGACCAACTTCACCAACTGTTGAAGCTGATTGATCTGCAACAGCTTTGGCTCCGTTATCCATAGTCATTCCCATGTTTGTTCCAGTATCTCCATCTGGTACTGGGAAGACATTGAGTGAATTCACATATTCTGCTTGCTTACCTAGACGTGTTGCTGCCGCTTGGACCATCTCCTGAAGCAAGCTTGTTGTAATTTTAGACACTAGTTTTCTCCTACGACTTTAATATTTTGAACGTAAACATTTACTGTTTCAGCCTTGATACCGAGTTGATTCTCAAGATTAAATTTCACACGTTCTTGAATATTTTTTGAAACCTCACTAATCTTAACACCGTAACTCATAACAGTGTAGACATCCACAGTGATACCTGCATCAGTAGATTTCACGACAACTCCTTTTGCGTAGTTTTCTTTTCCAAGAAGTGCTTGAAAATTATCTCGGATAGCACTCTTACTTGCCATACCGACAACGCCAAAAATTTCTGTTGCTGAACCGCCAACTACTGTTGCGATGACATCATCTGACAATTCGATTTGACCATCTTTTGTATTGATTTTTACAGTCATAATTACTACCTCAAAAAGTTTTTATCAGCTTATTTTACCATATTCGAGCCTACTTGTAAAAAATAAGAAGAAGATACCCTTTGAATAAGAGTATCTCCTCAGTATTTATCATTAAAACTTTCTCTTTACGAGATAACGACGGTACATCACGTAGAGGAAGATCGCACGCCATACATTATCAACAACGGTTGCAATCCAGACACCAGCAAGACCCATTCCCAGACTCACCCCAAGGAAGTATCCTGAGAAAATTCGAATGATCCACATCCCAATAGTCGTCGCATAGAAAGGCATCTTAGCCTTACCCAGACCTTGCCAAACCGCTGTGTAGACTAGAGTCCCCGAAGTCACAGGATTCCCAAGGAAAGAATAAAGAATAACTACCTGACTAGCCGCAATAGCTGCTTTATTATCCGTAAAGAGGCCTGATAATCCTTGGCCAAAGAGCAAGATACTCCCTGAAACCAGAACCATCAAGAAGGTGGAAATCCAATAAGACTCTCGTATAATACGCTTCATCTGCGTCTTATCCCCTCGACCCAGACTATTGGCAACCAAGATAACCGTAGCCGTAGCGACTCCCATACCAGGCATATAGTTAAACTGAGTGAGGTTTTCACCAATGGCGTTACCACCGACAACGGCTGTACCAAAAGTAACAATAATAGCCACAATGACCACATCTCCAGCACGCATCATCAGTCGTTCACCTGCTGCTGGCAGTGCAATCCCCAACAACTCTCTATTAAAAGGTTTGGTAATTTCAAGCTGCTTCACATCTAGTTTCATCGCTTGCCAGAGTATCACTGTCCCAACCAGACGAGAGAAAACCGTAGCTGTAGCTACCCCAATAATCCCCCAATGTCCCACAAAGATGGCTAAAGAAGATAAAATAGCATTAAGAACATTGGTCAAAAGACTGACGACCATGGAAATACGAGGCCGTCCCTTGGCCCGTAGGATGTTACCAAAAGTAGTCATCAAGGCTAAGAAGACCACTCCTCCACCGACAAGAGCAAGGTAGAGACTACCAGCCTGAGTCACAGATTGCTCAGTACCTAAAAGATTAAGAATGGCCCCACCACCAAAAATGGAAAGTAGACCAAGGATGAGACTAAGAGCAAGGGTAATAATAATAGCATCCCAAGTGTCTCGGTTAGTCGCTTTTTCATCACCTTTTCCTAGACTTCTAGCAATGACACTGGCACTTGAGGCTCCTAGAGCAATGAAGATAGCTTGGTAAATCGTAATGATATTATTGGCTACGGAAACCCCCGATATAGCGATAATACCCACCTGAGCCACTAGGTAAGAATCGACAACCCCCATCAACATTTGTAGAAGGTTTTCGGCCATAGCAGGCAAGGCTATGTTTAGAATTTTCTTTGTTTCTGTCATAATATTCTTTTCTATATTGATAAAAATAGGGCTGATTTCTCAGCTCCTATTTTTTTATTCTTATACACCAAGATAGCTTTCAACTGCTTTTTGCATATCAGCTGCCGCAACAACTGTTTTATGGCGAACTTCTGCATGTTCAAGTCCATCTACAGCCGCTGGGATAGCTACACCTGAAAGTTGGTGCAAATCTTCTACTGCTTTGAAATCATCCCCACTGTCTTTACCAGTGACAGCTGAAACAGCCACACGTGGGAATTTGTATGGGCTAGCTGTTGAAGCGATAACTGTTGGTGTGTGGTCATCTGTCTTTTGAACATATGCTTCGTAAACAGCTGAGGCAACTGCTGTATGAGGATCTTCGATATACTTGTCTTCATCATAGACACGCTTGATTTCAGCAGCTGTTTCATCCTCAGTTGCAAAACCTGCTGCAAACAAATCAAGAATATCTTTATCTGCATCAGCCAAAGTATACTCACCCTTAGTCACAAGTGCATCCATAAGCTCTTTAGTCTTAGTAGCATCATTACCAAGAAGGTGGAAAATCAAGCGTTCCAAGTTAGAAGATACCAAGATATCCATAGAAGGGCTTGTTGTTACCTTGAAGTCACGTTTCTTGTCATAAGTACCTGTTGCGAAGAAGTCTGTAAGGACGTTATTTTCATTAGAAGCACAGATTAATTTGCCAACTGGAACACCAATCTGACGTGCATAATAAGCCGCCAAGATATTACCAAAGTTTCCTGTTGGTACTGTGAAGTTCACCTTATCTCCGTTTTGGATATGACCTGCCTTAACCAACTGTGCATAGGCATATACATAGTAAACCACTTGCGGTACCAAACGACCAACGTTCATTGAGTTAGCTGATGAGAATTGCGTATGATGAGCCAACAATTTCTCACGCAAATCAACATCATTAAACATACGTTTCACATCTGTTTGAGCATCATCAAAGTTACCATCAATGGCAATAACGTGAGTATTAGCTCCTGTTTGAGTGGTCATTTGCAATTCTTGGATTTTTGAAACACCGTCTTTTGGATAAAAGACAATGATTTCAGTTCCAGGAACATCTGCAAAACCAGCCATGGCAGCCTTACCAGTGTCACCTGATGTCGCTGTCAAGATGACAATCTTATTATCAACACCTTGCTTTTTAGCTGATGTTGTTAGCAAGTATGGCAAGATTGAAAGGGCCATATCTTTGAAAGCGATAGTAGAACCATGGAAAAGTTCAAGGTTGTAGTGGTTCTTAAGTTTAACTACTGGTGCAATGGCAGCTGTATCAAACTTGTCATCATAAGCATTTGTGATACAGTAATCCAATTCCTCTTCAGTAAAATCATCCAAGAAAGCTGACAAGACCAATTTAGCAACTTCTTGATAAGAAGCGTCTTTCAATTGATCAAAGTCCAAAGCAACCTCAGGCGTTGACAACGGTGTGAACAAGCCACCATCTGTTGCCAAACCTTGAAGAATAGCTTGACTAGCTGTTACTTTATTAATTTCGTCACGTGTTGATTGGTATACAAGTGTCATGGTAAATCCTCTTTTTAGATAGTCTGTGGCTCTATTGTAGCATAATTGTCAGAATATTTCTACACGTTTTATGACTTGTGAAAAAAATCATTCGGATATCACCCTATTCTCTCCTCTCAAAGACATGAAAAAATCCGGAATAGCTATTCCGGATGTCATCTTAAAATTTATCTTTGCTGTCATTCTTAGTTGAGAAAGTAATATCTTTTGATTTCCCATCACCACTAAGCGTTACTTTCTTATCTTTTTTAGTCACTTTTAGCTCTTGACCTTTTTTCACATTGAGACCATCGATATCAACGTCTTTGTTGACAGAAGTAACAGTCATCTTATGTCCCAAGCGACTAACTTTTCCTTTGAAAAGGGTTGTCGTTGTTTCGCCTGTCTTCGAATCATACTTTTGACCATTGTCTTTCGCAGCTTTTTCAAGAGCTCCATCAAGTTCTTTTTCTATGGTTTCCTCACTGTAATAGTTTTCAAAGGAATCTCCATAGAAGGCTTTAAATAAATCTCCAAAGGCTGAGAAGGACTTCTGAACTCTCTCACGATAGTCCTTGATATAGGTTTTCTTATCAAAAGTATAGCTAGCAGTCACCTTCACATTGCTACCTTTTACTTTCATGGTTACAGCAGTATCTGTAAAGTACTTTTCAAGCTCCTTACTGTCCAATTCAGTCAAACTTTCAGACATGCTTGAGCTATACTCTCTACCTAGAGAACTACTGTACCATTTGCCATCAATATTACCTGTCACATAACGGTAAGTCATAAAGCCACCGATACATAAGAAGACAAGGACTACCGCTGACAAAACTGAGACTAGGATACGTTTTTTCTTTTTGGGATCCATTGGTTTTTTAGGAGCCAAATTTGCCATAGCTGCTTGTCCTTCTGGAAAAGCAACCGTAGAAGGTGCTGTTACCGCTGGTGCCGTTTCAGTTGGTAGAGGACTAGTGCTTGTCTCGACGATTTCTGCCTCAACCTTAATAGGTTCAGTAGTAGCTGTATCTTCAGCTTTAGCTGGTGCTTCATTAACAAACTCTCCAGCTTTCAAAGCATCCGCCATTTCCTGAACACTCGGCTTACGTCCGTTTACCGTCTCAAAATAGTCCAACCATTCTGCTCTTGTCATTTATATTCCCCTTTAATTTCCTTTTTTATTTATTTTTTGTAAAACTAATGTCACCGAATTCACTGTGTGCCTTGATAGTAAAGCCTTCATTGTTAGGCGTATAATCTAAGACATCACCTTTTTTAAAAGCATCTGAATCTCCAGCCTTATCCACAGTGATTGTTTGCTCCCAACGGTTAATATCTCCCGTAAAAGCAGTTGTTGTGACACGACCGGTTTTGGCATCGTAGGTATAGCTCTTTGGAAGTTCTTTCTTCACTGTCTCATCAAACTGTTTATAGTAGTCTTTTTCTGACAATGAATAACTATCAAAAACCTCCGAGAACTCCTCACCGTACTGACCTTTCAATTCAGTAACTCTACTCTGGTAAGCCTGATAAAGACCTTTACGATTGTAAACAAAGCTCACTTTTAAGTGAGCCTTATTGTCAGTAATACTCATTGCTGTATTGATATCGGTGATAAGATTTTGACCTTGTGGTAAAGCATTACTAACTTTATTCTTAGTATTAGCAGTATCTTTCAGAGTGGCTAACATTTTCTCACTAAAGGTTGGGCTTGTCCAATCGCCCTCAATGCTTGCGGCTCGATAACGGTATCCCATCACGAGACAAACGATCAAAAGTATGGTTAGTATCGCTGCAATCACACCTGATACCATCCCCACAATATTCTTTGAGGTTACTGGCTCCTTTGATTCTTTTACTTGTTGACTAGGATTGAATTGAACACTCACCATCCTATCAGCATTAAACTCTTTAAACTTATTAGTCGCTCTATTCCCTTCCATGAGAGCCCCCGATGGTCCCATTTTATGAGGCTTAAGAGGGTGTGCTGTTTCACCCAAGCTAAGCCCTTCTTCTTTTGTCATAGGAATCTCCTTATCTTGCTGTAAGGTTATTATAACAATTCTTAAAGCGTTTTTCTATCTTATTCAAGAAAGTCCTTTATTTTTAATTTGGATAAACACTCTAATATAGAAGATTCCTGGCAAAAAAAGTAGCCCTTATAGAGCTACTTTAGTCTATCACTTACCCTTTATAATCAAAGGCAATTTCGATAATTTCTTTCAATTCTGAAATAAGCGGTTCTTTCGGATTAGCTGTTGTACATTGGTCTTCATAAGCATGTTCGGCCAAAGTATAGGCAGTGTCTTGAAGAAGTTTCTTAGTGACACCTTGTCCCTTCCAGTTCATGTCAATACCAACGGCAATACCTAATTCGTATACTTTTTGTGCCAAAAGTTCAACCAATTCAGCATCTGATTGTTTGTCAGTACCCCATCCCATGAAACGAGCAATATCAGCATAATCCTTGTCTGCACGGAAGTAGTCATATTTAGGGAACATGGCGTGTTTTTGAGGATCACGACCATTGTAGCGGATAACGTGAGGTAGAAGAATTGCATTGGTACGTCCGTGTGGAATATTGTACATTGGACCAATCTTATGTGCTAATGAGTGACTAATACCAAGGAAGGCATTGGCAAAGGCCATACCAGCCATTGTTGACGCATTATGCATTTTTTCACGTGATTCTTCATCACCAAAACGGTAAGAATGTTCAAGATTTTCAAAAACAAGTTTAATCGCTTGAAGTGAAAGTCCGCGTGTATAGTCGCTAGCCATGACTGATACATAAGATTCAATAGCGTGAGTCAAAACGTCCATACCTGTATCTGCTGTAACGCTGGCAGGTACACTCATAACCAAAGCAGGGTCGACGATAGCAATATCCGGAGTCAAAGCGTAATCTGCCAATGGATACTTGATATGAGTTTCACTATCAGTGATAACCGCAAATGACGTTACTTCTGAACCCGTACCTGAAGTTGTAGGGATACAGATAAATGTGGTCTTTTCAGCATATGGAATCTTATAGGTACGTTTACGAATATCTAAGAATTTTTGTTTAGCACCGAAAAAGCTTACATCTGGGTGTTCAAAGAACATCCACATAGCCTTAGCCGCATCCATTGCAGAACCACCACCAAGGGCAATAATGACATCTGGTTGGAAGTCTACAAAGCGTTCCAAGCCTTTATAAACCGTATTCGTAGATGGGTTAGGCTCAACATCTGAGAAAACTTCAATCATTGGATCGTGACGGTTGAGTTCCAATTGGCGTTTAACCAAGGCAGCGTAGCCAAACTGAACCATACCTGGATCACAGACCAACATTACACGCTTAGCTTTGATATGACGCAGATATGTTATTGAGTCTTTTTCAAAGAAGATTTTTGGTGGGACGCGAAACCATTGCATATTATTGCGACGCTTTGACAATGTTTTTACGTTAAGAAGGTCAAATGAACTAACATTGTGAGAGATTGAGTTGTGTCCGTATGAGCCACAACCAAGAGTCAATGATGGGATCATGTTATTGTAGATATTACCGATACCACCTTCAGCTGATGGGCTATTTACCAAGACACGGCAGGCTTTCATGCGAATACCATATTGGAGTTGGAGCTCTTCATTTTCAGTGTGGATAACAGCTGTGTGTCCGAGACCACCCAAATTGAGCATACCTTCTGCTTTTTTGAATCCATCTTCAACGCCATCAGATTTGATAAGGGCAAGTACTGGAGACAATTTTTCCAAGGCAAGTGGGTGTTCCATTGTTGCATCTGGAATTTCTGCCAAAAGCAATTTTGTACCTGCAGGAACTTTAAGGCCAGCTTTTTCAGCGATTTCAATAGCTGAGTGACCTACAATGGCACCATTTACAGCTGTACGCGCTTCATTAAGAACGACTTTTTCCAATTTAGCAATGTCGGCTTTTTTAGAAATGATGACACATTGATGTGCTTCAAATTCAGCCTTAACTTCGTCATAAATAGCTGCATCAACGATAGCTGCTTGTTCAGAAGCACAAATCATACCATTGTCAAAACTCTTTGAAAGAATGATATCGTTGACAGCACGTTTAACTTTAGCATCTGCCGCAATATAGGCAGGTACATTCCCAGCTCCTACACCAAGTGCTGGTTTACCAGTTGAGTAAGCTGCTTTAACCATACCAGGTCCACCAGTCGCAAGTACTGTGGCAATCTTAGGATGGTTCATCAAGAGACCAGTCGCTTCGATAGATGGCTCTTCAATCCACTGAATACAGTTCTTAGGTGCACCAGCTTCAATAGCAGCATCACGAACAATGCGCGCAGCTTCTGCTGATGATTTTTGAGCTGATGGGTGGAAGGCAAATACAATTGAGTTACGTGTTTTCAACGCAATCAAAGCTTTGAAAATAGTAGTAGATGTTGGATTAGTTGTTGGAGTTACCCCACAGATAACACCTACCGGCTCAGCGATAGAGACCAAACCTTGCTCTTTATCTTCAGCAATAACACCGACTGTCTTGTCATTTTTGATGCTATTCCAAATATATTCAGAAGCATACATATTTTTTATAGCTTTGTCTTCATAAATACCACGACCTGTTTCGTCAACAGCCAATTTTGCAAGATACATGTGTTTATCAAGCGCTGCGATTGCTGCATGGTGAACAATGTGGTCCACTTGCTCCTGTGTAAAGTCAGCCATTTCATTGAGGGCTTCAACCCCCTTTATTGCCAATTCATCAATTACTGTTTGAATATCTTTAGTTTGTTTAATTTCTTTAGTCATATAAAACTCCTTTTAAGCACTTGTTAAAAAAATCACAAGCTTTTGAACAATATTATTATAGCTCTTTATTCAATTTTTGTAAACCCTTACAACGACAAAAATAAAGAAATCCATCCATTTTAGGACAGATTTCATCATTATTACCAAATAATCACACGATCTTCTGGGGCACGCCACATGCCGTCGCCTTCTTTAACGTCAAATTCCTTGTGGAATTCGTCGAAGTTTGGTAGTTGAACATTAGTACGGAGTTTTCCTGGTGCGTGGACATCGACACTTGCAAGGAGTTGCATGTACTCTGTCCGGGCTTTCATGCGCCAGATGCGAGCAAAGTTGGTGAAGAATTCTTCTGCGGAGAAATCTGCCTCTTTTTTAGCGGCTTCAAGGGCTGCAGCGATGCCTCCAAGATCCGCTACGTTTTCAGAGACGGTCAATTTCCCGTTAATCTTAGCACCATAAGAGTCTTGGCCTTCAAACTGATCGATGACTTTTTGCGTGCGAGCGGTAAAGGCTTCGTAATCTTCTGGTTTCCACCAGTCCTTCAAGCTACCATTCTCATCAAAGGAAGCTCCATTGGTGTCAAAGGCGTGTGAAATTTCATGGGCAATGACTGCACCGATTCCGCCGTAGTTAGCTGATGACGATTGGTGAAGATCATAGAAAGGTGCCTGCAAAATTGCTGCTGGGAATACAATTTGGTTTTGTTGCGGATCATAGTAGGCATTGACCATATTTGCTGGCATATGCCATTCACTTCGATCAACTGGTTGGTTCCACTTACTCCAGCTATGAGCAATTGAAATTTCGTAGAGAGCTTGAGCATTTTCAACCAAGGTTTTGCTCTCGTCGATAATCTTCTTGGCATAAGTTTCTGGTAACTTTTCAGGGTAACCGATATGAGGTGTGATGACATTAAGTTTGACAATGGCTTTTTCACGAGTCTCAGGAGCGAGCCAGTCTGCTTTTTCCAGACGATCCTTGTAGACTTCAATCATGGTCGCTACTTTATGCTCTACGTCTGCTTTCGCTTCTGGTGAGAATTTTTCACCCGCATACCAGAGTCCAAGCGCTTGGCTATATGGTACTTCTGCTAATGACAAGGCCGCCTTTTCTTTTGGACGAGGTTCTGGAATACCTGCAATCGTACGACTATATTCACCAGCCAAGACACGGATTTCTTCGGTCAAGAATAAAGTCCAATCTACGGCTGCACTGAGTTTCAATCTTGCATGAATAGTTTCCCAGTTGGCTGCTGAATAGTATTTTGGTGCAAATTCCTTCCAGAAACGCTCTTCTGGCACGATGATTTTATCTGGTGTTTGTCCGATCACTTCTGTAAAGAAGCTATCTAACGGCAATTCTGGAACCAAGGCCTTGAAATCATCCCACTCATAAGGATGGTAGAGTTTGTTGTACTCGGATCTTTCTTCATTTGACAAGACATATTTGGCCAATTCTGCATCCGCCGCAATTACTTTATCCAGAATGTCTTTGATTTCTGCCTCTGAGAATTCAAATTTTGGTAAGAGTTTTTCCATCATTTGGCGCCAGATAGCCAATAATTCTGGGCCTTTTTCATTGCCTTCTTCATAGTAGGTCGTATCTGGCAAGATATGAGCCGGTGCTTCTCCCCACAAGACATTCATTTGGGCATTCATATAGTCTGGTGACACGCTAAATGGCATGAGATTTGGTTTGCCAGCTAGTTCATAGGCTCCCAGCTTGCTGGTATAGTCTTCAAAAGAAGTCAGAGCCTTGATTTCATTGATCAAGGGCATAGCTGGAGCGACACCAGCTGCTTCCCGTGCATCAAAATCTGCCACCATTTTATGGTATTTGACAAAGTTTTGCAGAATGCTGTCTTCAGGCAATTCTTCTCCTCGTTGCCATTTCCCAGTGATATCCAACATCAAGTTTTCGATGTCTCGATCTAAGTCCATAAAACCACCGGTTGAAGGTTTATCATCAGGAATTACAGCGGTCTCCGCCCATTTTCCATTGACGTAATCATAAAAATCATCTTGTAAGCGTGTCATTACACTTCCTCCATCAACATTAAAAGTGCTTTCATTATAACAAAATTCCCCAGTAAAAGCATTTACTGAGGAAAGTTTGGCTTATTTTACTAAGATTGCTAGGGTTTGATAAGGCTTAAGACTTACCTTTTCAGCAAGCTCTGCATCGTCATAGTTTGACAAGAGCACGCGCCCTGACTGGTATTCTGCTGGAATCGCCACTTCTGCTTCACTTCCATAAAAATTATTGAGTACCAATAGTTTTTGACCGTCTAAATGACGTTCAAAGGCGTAGACTTGTTGACTATCTTCAAGTGCCGGCTGATAGCTACCTTCTGAAATAATAGGCATTTCTTTGCGCAAGCGAATCAATTCTTTATAGAATTTAAAGATTGGTCCATCGATTTCATTTTCAACGTTGATGTCTTTGTAAGATTTACCGGCTTTCAACCATGGAGTGCCTGTTGAAAAACCTGCATTTTCAGAAGCATCCCATTGCATTGGCGTACGAGAATTATCTCGTGACTTAGCTTGGATAATCTTAAAGGCTTGCTCTGGAGAATGACCTTGATCCAAAAGCATCTGGTAGGCATTGATGGATTCGACATCCACATAATCTGCCATCGAATCATAGTCTGGATCAATCATTCCAATCTCTTCGCCCATGTAGATATAAGGCGTTCCACGTGACAAGTGAATGCTGGCTGCGAGCATGGTCGCTCCTTCATTGCGGAAGTTCTTGATATCCACAAAGCGATTAAGAGCACGAGGTTGGTCATGGTTATTCCAGAAGAGGGCACTCCAACCTCCTCGTTCACTCATTTCCTTGCCCCAGGTATGATAGAGACGTTTGAGCTCTTCAAAATCAAATGGAGTAATGGTCCATTTTTGACCATCTTCATAGTCGACTTTCAGATGATGGAAGTTAAAGGCCATAGACAACTCGTGGCGCTCCGGTGCTGAATACAGAACACAGTTGTCAATGGTTGTCGATGACATCTCTCCAACTGTCATAAAGCTATCATCAGAACCAAAGGTCGCTTCATTCATCATACGAAGATAGTCATGAACAATTGGTTTATCCGTATAAGCTGGTTTCCCTTCATTTTCAGGGCAATCCACCAAGACCTCATCTTTCCCAATCAAATTGATTACATCGAAACGGAATCCTTTGACGCCCTTGTCACGCCAGAAGTTGACCACCTTGAACAACTCCTTGCGGACATTGGGATTTCGCCAATTGAGGTCTGCCTGTGTTTCATCAAAGAGGTGAAGATAGTATTTCCCTGTATCTCCAAAAGGAGCCCAGGCAGAACCACCAAATTTAGACAACCAATCAGTTGGTTGGTCCTGGATGAAGAAGAAATCTTGGTAATACTTGTCACCAGCAAGAGCTTTTTGGAACCACTCATGCTCCGTTGAGCAATGGTTAAGCACCATGTCTAGCATGAAGTCAATCTTGTGCTCTTTAGCGGCACGAACCATTTCTTCAAAATCAGCCATATCCCCAAAGATAGGGTTGACAGCTGTGTAGTCTGAAATATCGTAGCCAT
Source organism: Streptococcus sp. HMSC072D03 (assembly GCF_001812855.1). Taxonomy (NCBI): domain Bacteria; kingdom Bacillati; phylum Bacillota; class Bacilli; order Lactobacillales; family Streptococcaceae; genus Streptococcus; species Streptococcus sp. HMSC072D03. Next base: position 4,584 of record NZ_KV810635.1, on the reverse strand, counting down.
TGTCACGCTGAGGACTTGGATAGAAAGGATTGAGCCAAACCATATCCACGCCCAACTCTGCTAGATAAGGAATCTTTTCAATGATCCCTCTGAAATCACCGATTCCATTTCCTGTCGTGTCCTTATATGATTTTGGATAAATTTGGTATACAACCTTTGTTTTATCTAATGCCATTTATTTAACCTCTTTTTTATCAAAGGGTGGACCGTAACGTTTCCACCCCTTAGCTTATTTTGTTCGATGAGCAATCATGAGAACTTCACCACGTTTGATATCACGTGGAAGATCCCCTTCAACATCTGCTTGGAAATCATCTTGATTTGTAATGATTACTGGAGTCTCAGTGACCAAACCAGCTTCTTTGATAACATCCATATCAAAACTAATCAATTGTTGACCAACAACAACTTTATCACCTTGTTCAACATGAGCCTCAAACCCTTTTCCGTCAAGACTAACCGTATCCATACCAATGTGCATTAGCATTTCAACACCTTCTTCAGAAACGATACCTACGGCGTGCTTAGTTGGGAAGAGTACTGTCACTGTACCATTCACTGGTGAAACCAATTCCCCTTGACTTGGTTCGATGACGACACCTTGTCCCATTACACCTGATGAAAAGACAGGATCTGTGGCTTGGCTAAGTGGTTTAACTTGGCCAGCAAGTGGGCTAACAACCTCTGCTGATTCAGCAAGAGCCGTTGGAGTAGCAGTATGTGATGCAAATTCAGCTTCTTCTTGAGCTGCGAATTCTTCCTTAAGTTCTGTATCATCTTCTGTCTTAGTAAAGAGACCCGCTTTGCGGAAGAAGAAAGTTAGGACCATAGGTACAATAATAGCAACAAGCATAATTCCTGCAAATGGAATCATATACTTAGGTTGAATTGATAGAATACCAGGCAACCCACCAATACCAATAGAGGCCGCTGTAACGTTAAAGGTTACTGATAGAAGACCTGCAATAGATGAACCAATCATACCTGCAACAAATGGGTAAATATACTTGACGTTAACCCCAAAGAGGGCTGGTTCTGTAACACCAAGATAAGCTGAAATAGTAGCTGGAAGTGAAATTTGAGCCTCACGTTCATCATGACGATGCATAATATAGTAAGCAAAGACTGCTGAACCTTGAGCAATGTTTGATAGAGCAATCATAGGCCAAAGAGCTGTTCCACCAGCATCTGCAATCAACTGAGTATCAATTGCATTGGTCATGTGGTGAAGACCAGTGATAACGAACGGCGCATAAAGGGCACCAAAAACAGCACCGAAAAGCCATTTTACAGGACCTGTCAAACCAGCAAGAACCACTGTTGAAAGAGCTTGTCCAATAGTCCAACCAATAGGACCTAAAAACGTATGAGCCAAAATAAGGGCTGGAATCAATGACAAGAACGGTACAAAAATCATTGATACTACTTCTGGTACATGTTTACGCCAGAAAATTTCAAGATAAGAAAGTGACAAACCAGCAAGAAGGGCTGGAATAACTTGCGCTTGATAACCTATACGATTAACAGTAAAGAATCCGAAATCCCAAACCCAATCCTTAGCAATTTCAGACGCTGGTGTCGATGCTACTGAATAAGCATTAAGCAATTGTGGTGACACCAGACAAATACCCAAAACAATTCCAAGAATTTGGCTAGTTCCCATTTTACGAGAAACAGACCAAGTAATACCTACAGGCAAGAATTGGAAAATAGCTTCACCAGGCAACCACAAGAAGTGATTCACTCCTGACCAGAACTGAGAAACCTCGGTAATTGTCTTACCGTCAAGCATAGACCAATGCACACCCTCAAGAACATTACGGAAACCAAGAATTAATCCCCCAACGATAAGGGCTGGAATAATAGGTGTAAAGATCTCGGCTAAGGTTGTCATAACACGCTGCACTGGGTTTTGGTTGCTCTTGGCAGCTGATTTAGCAGCTTCTTTAGAAACACCTTCAATCCCTGATACAGCAGTGAAATCGTTATAAAAGATTGGCACATCATTACCAATGATAACTTGGAATTGACCTGCATTGGTGAAAGTCCCCTTAACAGCAGGAATGGCTTCGATTGTTTTCACATCTGCCTTCTTATCATCACCAAGAACGAAACGCATACGCGTCGCACAGTGAGTGACAGCAGTCACATTTTCTTTACCACCAATTGCAGCAAGCAGATCTTTGGCTTCTTGTTCAAATTTACCCATTTGAATCTCCTTTTCTTTTTTGACAATATCTGATTGACTTGATAAACTGATTGTAAACGATTGCAAATTTGTCTGCAAGTGTTCCGGGATTTTTTTAACATATTTTTGTAAAAAAACATCGGTTGTATGTTTTTTCACCTACAAATGAGGAGAAAGATGAAAAAATATCAGATTATTTATAAGGATTTAGAAAAAGCCATCCATGAGCAAAAGTATCAAGTGGGAGACTTTCTCCCCACCGAGCAAGAACTGGTTCAATCTTATCAGGTTAGTCGAGACACTATACGAAAGGCATTAACCTTACTCGTTGAAGAAGGCTTGGTCAAAAAGATTCATGGCTCTGGCTCTCAGGTTATTAACCAGGAACAAATCAACTTTCCTGTGTCTGACCTTACTAGTTACCAAGAACTAATAGAACAACAAGGCCTTAATTCGCAAACCAATGTTATTTCTCTGGATAAAATCATTGTTGATTCAAAACTCTCAGAAAGAACTGGTTTTTCTAATAGCCGACAGGTTTGGCGTGTTGTTCGTCAAAGAGTCGTTGACAGCTGTGCCTCTGTTATAGATATTGATTACCTAGACGCCAGCCTTGTTCCGCAACTAAACCGTAGCATTGCTGAATACTCTATTTACGACTACATTGAGAATCAGCTCAACCTTAGCATTTCCCACGCCTTTAAAGAAATCACTATCGATAATGCTACCGATCAAGATAAGATTCTTATCGACCTAGGCAAGGACCAGCACGTTGTCTGTGTCCGTTCAAAAGTTTATTTAAATAATGGAAAACAGTTCCAATTTACGGAAAGTCGCCACAAACTTGAAAAATTCAAATTTGTTGATTATGCCAAGCGCCATCATTAAAACGAAAAGCCCAGCTAACAGAAAAAGTATCGGACACTCTTGTCCGATACTTTTTAGTTTTTACGGATAGGATCTGCTAAATACTCCGCACGAGCACCACCAATTAACTTAGGACGACTCGCCAAAGCAGTCACATGGGCACCACCTAATTCTGGAATAATAGGACGAAGAGGAACTTGGACCCTCTTCACATGCATACCAATAGAGGTATCCCCAATATCAATACCAGCCTGAGCGATAATTTCCTCCACCTCAACAGGATCCTTCATATAGTCGAAAGCAGCCAGCTGACCACTTCCCCCAGCGTGCAAGGTCGGAAGAACATTCACAATTTCCAAATCTTTAGCCATGGCAAGCTCACGCTCAACAACCAAAGCACGATTCAAATGTTCACAGCCCTGAACAGCCAAGTAAATCCCTTTAGGTTCCAAAACCTCAAGAATAGTTTTCACAATTCGTTGACCAATTTCACGGCTAGAGGCTTTGCCGATAGTCCCACCAGCAACCTCACTGGAAGACAGTCCCAAGACAAAGATAGCTCCTCTCCCAATAGCTGAACGTTCAACAATATCTTCTACAAGCACACGTGTCTTCTCTTCTAAATCTAGCAACATCACAACAGCCCTCCTTTAGACAACAGCTGTATTCAGGATTCGCACAATAAGATAGTACAGAATCACAAAAAAGACAAGGAAAAATGCCCCTAATAATAATAACTGCCTACGGCGTTTCTTACTTAGGTCCCAGGAGAAACCAAATCCCATCAAAAAAGGACCAACACTATAACTTAGCATAAACCATAAATCTACACGTGCTATATGCCAAAAAGAAGAAATAAAGGCCACCAAACCTATTAAGGATAAAATCCAAGAAAAGTCCCAACGATCTGGTTTAGCAAAAGCCAAGCCTATTAAGAAGCAGCCCAAGGCAGGCATGATAATAAATGATAGGGTCATAAAATAAAACATGCCATTATTATAGCATGTTTTACAGTTTCATGTTAGTGGCGGTTAATAACACCATAAGCAATAGTGAATGCAATAGCAGCAATACCCACAACGATTGCCATGATGGCCCAAAACATAGTCATCGCACGGCGTCCCTTACGATTGTTGAAAGGAAGTCCCCAACCAATCATGATAACACCTAGCAATCCAAGCCAGATTTTATAAGTGATAACAATCGCCGAATCAAAATAGGCAAAAGCAACCAAACCTAAACCTAGCAAAGAAATCAAATAAGACCACTTACCCTTCAAAAATGAAGGCAAGGCCCAACCAAATAACACTAAACCTAGTAGAGCAAGAGCTCCACCACCAAAAAATACAGGTACAATATAATTATCAAACATATTCATATTATAGCATATCTTAAAAAGTTAGGAAATAGAATCTATCAACCAAAGCCATATCCACTCTTTAAAATTTGTTTACTCTCAATCACAGATTAATTGGCAGATACTAACTATTTATTTGGGCTTGAATTGTCAAATTAAGTGCATACTTTCC
>NZ_KV810634.1:99332-129343 GCF_001812855.1 Streptococcus sp. HMSC072D03 | reverse complement strand
ATAACTTCTGAGGACTTTGTCTTCAATCTGAACAAGTTGGTTAATCCAACTTGTTTTTCTTTGAAAAAAATTAAGGTCTGTGACCTTTTCTTTGCCCCTGCCTGTGGTATAATAGAAGTTGACTATTTTGAAAAGGGGTTTGCTATGATAGAGACAGCCAAACAGCAAGAACGTGCTATTTTAGTAGGTGTTGAATTGCAAGAAACAGAGCATTTTGACATGTCAATGGAGGAACTTGCCAGTCTTGCCAAAACTGCAGGAGCAGAGGTTGTAGCTAGCTATACCCAAAAACGTGAACGCTATGATAGTAAGTCTTTCGTAGGTTCAGGAAAATTAGAAGAAATCAAGGCCATGGTGGATGCGGATGAGATTAGCACTGTCATCGTCAATAACCGTTTAACGCCTCGTCAAAATACCAATCTTGAAGCAGCATTTGGCGTAAAAGTTATTGATCGTATGCAATTAATTTTGGATATCTTTGCCATGAGGGCTAGAAGCCATGAAGGAAAACTTCAGGTTCACTTAGCTCAACTAAAATACATGTTGCCCCGTTTAGCTGGTCAAGGGATTATGCTCAGCCGTCAAGCAGGGGGCATTGGTAGCCGTGGACCTGGTGAAAGTCAGTTGGAGCTTAATCGTCGTTCGATTCGTAACCAGATTGCTGATATTGAACGCCAGTTAAAGGTTGTTGAGAAGAACCGAGAAACCATTCGCGAAAAGCGTGTTGATTCAAGTACCTTTAAAATTGGCTTGATAGGTTACACCAATGCTGGGAAGTCAACAATCATGAACCTTATGACGGATGATAAGCAATATGAGGCTAATGAACTTTTCGCAACCTTGGATGCAACGACTAAGAAAATTTATTTAAAGGATCAGTTTCAAGTGACCTTGACAGATACGGTTGGTTTTATCCAGGACTTGCCAACAGAATTGGTTGCTGCCTTTAAGTCAACTCTTGAAGAAAGTCGTAATGTGGACCTTCTTTTGCATGTTATTGATGCGAGTGATCCTAATCACGAAGAGCATGAGAAGGTGGTCTTAGACATTCTCAAAGACTTAGACATGACTGATATCCCTCGCCTAGCAATCTACAATAAGATGGATGTAGCTGATAATCTAGTAGCAACAGTCTTTCCTAATGTTCGTCTCTCAGCACGTGACAAGGGAAGTCGTGAGGCCCTCAGAAGACTCTTGATTGACGAAATTCAACAGATTTTTGAACCCTTTAGTATTAAGGTCCATCAGGATCAAGCGTATAAACTTTATCAATTGAGTCAATTAGCCTTACTAGATAGCTACACTTTTGATACAGAAGTGGAAGAAATTACAGGTTATATTTCACCGAAAAATAAATGGAAATTGGAAGAATTTTATGACTGATTATATGGATTTAGCTTTAAAATATGGTGGTTTTACAAGTTTAGATAAGGTCTATTTGGAAAATACCTTGTCAGACCTTTCGGACAGTCAAAAATTGGCTTTCATTACGCCACCACCAAGCGTGATTAATGCTTATTTTGCAGAGATTTACCAAAAACAATCTCCTGAAGCAGCGACGGATTACTATTTGGACCTTTCAAAGGAGTTGAACCTCTTTAACCCTGTACCATCTTTTGATGAGCACAAGCCTTTTATTCGTCTCAATTTGTCAGGAAAATCTTATGGATTTTGCTATGAAAATGCTGATGAGGTGGCCTTAGTCTTTGCCGAGCATTTAGAGGTTCCAACGGCTAGCATTTTGTTTGAGCTTGCTCAAGTTTTCCCGCAGTATAAGGTTTATCTTGAAGGCACTCAAATTAAGATGGCCAAGGTTGATTTTGACGAAGAAGTATTGGAAGAGTTAACACCTGAGACACAGTTACTTAGTCGTGTAACTAAGTTGAAGGGGAATGTCATTAAGTTGGCTAGCTTCAATCAAGATGAATTAGTGGAACTTTTGTCTCAATATAAAGGGCAAACTGTTTATTATGGCTTTGCTCAGCGTGAATGCCTGGCTTATATTGTCCAGAAATAAGAAGAACGATAGATAGAAAGTATAGGAAGTCATGGAATTACAATTTTTAGGGACGGGTGCCGGGCAGCCCTCCAAGGCCCGTAACGTGTCGAGTCTGGTTCTGAAGTTACTCGATGAAATCAATGAGGTATGGATGTTTGACTGTGGAGAAGGTACCCAACGTCAGATTTTAGAAACAACAATCAGACCTCGTAAAGTTAAAAAAATCTTTATCACACATATGCATGGAGACCATATCTTTGGCCTACCTGGTTTCTTGGCTAGCCGTTCCTTCCAATCTAGTGAAGAACAAACAGATTTAGAGGTTTATGGTCCAGTTGGTATTAAACAATACGTTATGACCAGTCTTCGTACCTCTGGGACACGCCTCCCTTACCATGTACATTTTAAGGAAATTGATGAGCATAAGCTAGGCTTGGTTATGGAAAATGACAAATTCGCTGTTTATGCAGATAAGTTGGATCATACCATTTTTTGTATTGGTTACCGTGTGGTTCAAAAGGATCTTGAAGGAACCTTGGATGCTGAGGCCCTTAAAGCAGCAGGTGTGCCATTTGGTCCTCTTTTTGGTCAAATTAAGAATGGGCAAGATGTGGTTCTTGAAGATGGAACTAAAATCATTGCCAAGGACTTTATTTCCGCACCTAAGAAAGGTAAGGTTATTACTATCTTAGGTGATACTCGTAAGACGAATGCCAGTGTTCGTCTTGGCTTGGGAGCAGATGTCTTGGTGCACGAGTCTACTTATGGTAAGGGCGATGAAAAAATTGCCAAGAGCCATGGGCATTCAACCAACATGCAAGCAGCACAAGTCGCTAAGGATGCGTCAGCTAAACGTCTTCTTCTAAATCACGTATCAGCTCGTTTCTTGGGGCGTGATATCGGTAAGATGGCAGCAGATGCCAAAACGATTTTCGAAAACACCCATATCGTTCGTGACTTAGAAGAGGTAGAGATTTAATGGCTAAACAACGTATTATCGCTATTACTGGTGCTTCAGGAGGGCTTGCACAAGAAATTGTCAAGCAGCTCTCACCCAGTGATGGCATTATCCTCTTAGGACGAGATAAGGATAAACTTGAGAAATGTTATCGTCATGTGGAAAATAAAACCTGTCTTGCCATTGACCTTAGAGACGACAATACCATTAAAAAAATGGTAGATTATCTCTATCAACGATTTGGACGTATTGACGTCTTTATCAATAATGCTGGTTTCGGTGAATTCAAGTCTTATGATCATTACACTAGCCAAGAGATCCGTGATATGTTTGATATCAATACCTTTGCGACGATGACCTTTTCACGTCTGATGGCTGAGAAAATGGTGGAGCAAGGCCATGGCCATATCATCAACATCGCCAGTATGGCGGGGAAAATTGCGACAGCCAACTCAAGTGTCTATGCAGCGACAAAGTTTGCGGTAATTGGCTTCTCAGATGCCCTGCGTCTGGAGCTAGCTGATAAAGGAGTCTATGTGACTACAGTCAATCCTGGTCCAATTGAGACAAGCTTCTTTGATCAAGCTGATCCCTCTGGAGCCTATCTTGAGAGTGTTAAAAAGTTTGTCCTCAGTCCTAAATACGTGGCTAAAAATATTGTCCGTATTCTGGGCAAAAACAAACGTGAAGTTAACTTGCCACGACTATTAGCGGTTGCGCACAAAGGATATACGCTATTTCCACGCATCTCGGACAAACTAGCTACCAATGTGTTTAACTACAAATAGGGGAATGGTAAATGGCAGTCAATATTCAAGTCTATTTAGAAACCATCCGGAAACCCGGAGGACAGGTATAATACGCCCTGCAGGACAATCGCTTCAAAGACCAAGAGGGATGGCGAGAGTCTATGCTCAAGATGGAGCTGGCGGTCTGCCAAGAATCCCCTTATCGGGATATCGCCTTCTTCCAGCATTATAGGTTAAAAAGGAGTTAAGATGTTAAATTATAAAAAAGAGATTCCAGCGATAACAGACCTACTCGCACTGTACAGTTCAGTCGGCTGGACCAATTATACCAACAACCCAGCTATGCTAGAAGAAGCTGTCAAAGCTAGTCTCTGGCAGTTGGCAGTTTATGATGAGGAAGAGTTAGTAGCCTACATTCGCTTGGTAGGAGATGGACACTCTGTTCTTTTGGTGCAGGACCTCTTGGTGCGACCAGATCATCAGCGCCAAGGAATCGGAAAGAAACTCTTAGAAGAGGCTTTAGCAACTTTTCCCAATGTCTATCAACGACTCCTTGTCACTGAACGTAGCGAGAAAAATCTAGCTTTTTACCAATCTCTGGGCTTTATCGAACTTTCAGAGCAAGCTTGTACAGGGATGATTTATAAATATTGATGTAAAAGATTTCCAAATAGGGAATCTTTTTCTTGTTTTTTCTAATATTACTTGAAAATGATAGTAGAATAGAGCTAGATAAAAAGAAGAGAAGAATATTTGAGAAAACATAAGTCAAATAAGGAGCAATACCCAGTTTTTTATTTAGTCTAGAAAAGTAGGTATTAATTGGAAATGTACCACGAGTCGAAGCACCTTTCGATGTTTTCCATTCTCTTTCTAGGAAACTTAGGCTTCTATTCACTATGATAAATTTTTTCATGTTATAATAGGTTGACTAGATGACAGGGAGAAAATATAAAAACATGATTACATCAACGTATGATTGGAAAATAAACACAAAAGAGCCAGATGCTGGCTTTTTTAAACTTGCTAAAGAACATGGGCTGGCAGAGACAGCAGCCAAGATTGCCTATGAACGTGGCGTGACGACAGAAGAGGCTCTTGAAGATTTTCTTAAGGCTGATTTATCACACCTTCATGATCCATATCTTCTTCATGATATGGACAAGGCAGTGGCTAGAATTCGTCAGGCCATTGAAAATTATGAGCAAATCTTAGTCTATGGAGACTATGATGCGGATGGGATGACGTCAGCATCGATTGTCAAGGAAGCTCTTGAAATGATGGGAGCTGAGGCTCGAGTCTATTTGCCTAACCGTTTTACAGATGGTTATGGGCCAAATGAAAGTGTCTACAAGTATTTCATTGAGCAGGAAGGCATTTCACTCATTGTTACAGTGGATAATGGGGTAGCGGGTAATGAGGCTATTGCTTATGCGCAAGAGCAAGGTGTGGACGTTATCGTTACAGACCACCATAGTATGCCGGCACAACTTCCAGATGCCTACGCCATTGTCCATCCAGAGCATCCGGATGCCGATTATCCTTTTAAGTATTTGGCAGGATGTGGTGTAGCTTTCAAATTGGCAGCTGCCCTCCTTGAAACTATTCCTACAGAGATGTTGGACTTGGTAGCCATTGGTACCATTGCTGATATGGTTAGCCTAACGGATGAAAATCGTATTATGGTCAAGGTCGGCCTGGAAATTCTCAAGACTACTGAGCGAATTGGGCTTCAAGAATTGCTCCGCATTTCAGATGTGGACCCAACAACGATTTCCGAAGAAACGGTAGGTTTTAAACTGGCTCCTCAACTCAATGCTTTGGGACGTTTAGATGATCCAAATCCAGCCATTGAATTGCTGACCGGATTTGACGATGAGGAGGCTCAAGCCATTGCTTTGGAAATCAATGCTAAAAATGAAGAACGTAAGGAAGTTGTTCAAAAAATCTTTGATGAAGCTATGACCATGGTAGACTTGGACAAATCAGTTCAGGTTTTAGCCAAGGAAGGTTGGCATCCTGGCGTTCTAGGTATTGTGGCGGGGCGCATCATGGAACAAATCAGCCAGACAGTAGTGGTTTTGAATATTGAAGATGGCTTGGCTAAGGGTTCGGCCCGTAGTTTGGAATCTATCAATATCTTTCATGCCCTTGATGACCACCGAGACATCTTTACTGCTTTTGGAGGACATGCTGGAGCGGCTGGGATGACCCTTCCAGAGGAAAATCTTGGTCAACTCTCAGATATTTTGTGTCATTATGTCTACGATAATGACATTGATACAAGTGCCAAAAATACGCTTAATTTAGACGAGGAGCTCCAACTCAGTGAGCTTAGCTTGGATACCATTAAGAGCCTTGAAAAACTAGCACCTTTTGGTATGGATAATAAAAAGCCAGTCTTTTGGCTACATGATATTACCGTTACTCAAGCTAGGACAATGGGACAAAATGGAGCCCATCTTAAGTTTAAGGTGAAGCAAGGCAAGGATAGCTTTGACGTTGTCGCTTTTAATAAAGGTAATCTGCTTCAAGAATTTCAACAAGCTCAAGGTTTGGAATTGGCAGTGACCTTGTCTGTTAATGTTTGGAATGGTCAGACAACGCTACAGCTCATGCTAGAAGATGCGCGTGTAGATGGTGTTCAATTATTTGATTTCCGCTCAAAAAATATGGCACTTCCTGAAGGTCTACCATCGGTAGAAGAAGCAGCAGACACAGAGCCTGCGGTTATCCTCAACACCCTACCTGAATCAGCGACAGAATTAAAAGAGTGGTTTGAAGGTAAAGATTTTCAGGCTATCTATTTTAAAAATAGTATTAAGGAAGCCTATTATCTGACAGGTTATGGAACAAGAGAGCAATTTGCAAGGCTCTACAAAACCATTTACCAATTCCCAGAGTTCGATGTCCGTTATAAACTGGATGAACTCAGTCATTACCTTAAAATCGACAAGATTCTTCTGATTAAGATGATTCAAATCTTTGATGAATTGGATTTTGTGACTATTGATAATGGTGTTATGACAGTCAATAAAGAAGCTGAAAAACGTGAGATTGAGGACAGTCAGATTTTCCAAGATCTGAAACGACTAGTTAAGTTCCAAGAACTCATGGCTCTGGGAACACCACAGGAAATTTATGATTGGCTTTATAAGTAGGGAGTCTTAATCCAAAGGATTCGTCTCGAAATGAGGGTTAGCATTTTCTAAATTTACTATTTCATGCTATAATGATATGTAAATATTTTTTTGGCGAAAAGCCTATAGGAAGAACAAATGAAATTAGAAGATTATATTGCATCTATTGAAAACTACCCTAAAGAAGGGGTTACTTTCCGTGATATTAGTCCTTTGATGGCTGATGGAAATGCTTATAGCTATGCTATCCGTGAAATCGTTCAGTATGCGACTGATAAGAAGATTGACATGATTGTTGGTCCTGAAGCGCGTGGTTTCATCGTTGGTTGTCCAGTTGCTTTTGAACTTGGTATTGGTTTTGCTCCTGTTCGTAAACCTGGTAAATTGCCACGTGAAGTGATTTCAGCCAATTACGAAAAAGAGTATGGTGTTGATACACTTTGTATGCATGCCGATGCAATCAAGCCAGGCCAACGTGTACTTATCGTTGATGACCTCTTGGCAACTGGTGGTACCGTTAAAGCTACAATTGAAATGATTGAGCGCCTAGGTGGTGTCGTTGCTGGTTGTGCCTTCTTGATTGAGCTTGATGGTCTTAATGGACGTGATGCTATCGAAGGTTACGATACTAAAGTATTGATGAACTTCCCAGGATAAATCTATCTACGAACTAACAAAAGGCCTTAGGGCCTTTTTAACTCTTTTAAAACAAAGGTGGCCTCTAAATATAGTTTAAAGCTATAGCTAACTAGAGAAAATATATATTTGATAACAATACCTCCCCGGTTTATAATATGAAGATAGAATAAATAAGGATGGAGATATTGTTATGCCTATAAAACTTGATAATAAGTTACCAGCTCTTGATGTATTGCGTTCGGAAAATGTCTTCATCATGGATGAGAACAGAGCTAGTAGCCAGGATATTCGACCAATGGAGGTCTTAATCCTTAACCTTATGCCTACTAAAGAAGTTACGGAAACTCAATTACTACGTCTTTTGGCCAATACGCCACTTCAAATTAACGTCGAGTTTCTTTATATGGCTAGTCATAAGTCAAAAAATACCCATGCTGAACATATGGAAACTTTTTATAAGACTTTTGATGAAATTAAGCATAAGTATTATGATGGTCTCATTGTAACAGGAGCTCCTGTTGAGCAAATGCCTTTTGAAGAAGTTGATTATTGGCAAGAATTGACACAGGTTTTTGACTGGTCTAAAAAGCATGTCTATTCAACCCTTCATCTGTGTTGGGGAGCTCAAGCAGGTCTCTATTATAAGCATGGTGTCGACAAGGTCCCATTGTCAGAGAAATTATCTGGTATCTATAAACAAACGGTTGACATGCCTGAAAACTTCCTTATGAATGGCTTTGATGATAGCTTTGTGTCACCACACTCACGCTATACTGAGGTTACGCTCGAGGATATTAAAGACAAGATGGATTTAGATATTGTTGTGTCAGGACCAGAGGTCGGTTTATCCATCTTAGCAAGTAAGAACCTTCGTGAAGTATATAGTTTCGGTCATTTTGAATACGACCGTGATACTCTGGCCAGAGAATACCGAAGAGATTTGGATGCAGGGATTAATCCAGACGTACCGGCAAACTATTTCCCAGAGGATGATCCAAGTCAGGAGCCTAAACTTCGTTGGAATCTTGCGGCATCTGCCTTCTTTAGCAATTGGATTAACTATGCGGTATATCAAGAAACACCTTATCGTTTAGAAGAGTTGGAAGACGATTTTTCATTCTACGGTTATTTGTAGTAGACAATCTCAAAAGACTTATGTGAGCGCATAAAGACTTTTTGGGGTGTCTAGCTATTCTGAAAGGTAAATATGAGTTTTTTTGAACAGTATCGATCAGGCAATCTGGTCCTTCCTAATGCTTTATTTTTCCACTTTAAGGATATTTTTCCATCTGCGGATGACTTTCTAGTTTGGCAGTTTCTCTATCTACAAACGACAACTCAGATTGGAGAAGTGGCTTCAAGCCAGATAGCGCAAGCAACTGGAAAGACACCAACTGAGGTTAATAAAAGTATTACAACATTGACTGAGGCTGGGCTCCTTGATTTCACGACTATTAAGGTTAATAATGAAATTGAGATGGTTGTAGATGCTTCACCTGCCTTGGCAGTTTTGGACAAGTTAGTGAGCAATGAAAAGACAACGACCGGGCCTGTAGTTGGTCAGCCAACAAATACACAGCTCATCAAGCAATTAACAGATGAGTTAGAACAAGCTTTGGGAATCTTGAATCCTATGGTTATCGAAGATTTAAACAAGGAAATCCAAGAAGAACATACTGATCCCGAACTTATCCGTGAGGCTTTGAAAGAAGCAGTATTTAACCGCAAGACAAATTGGAATTACATCAAAGGGGTTCTGCGTAACTGGAAATTGAGTGGTATTACGACGAAAATTCAAGTTGAAGAGCGTCGTTTGGAGCATCAAGGTAAGAAGCAACATCACCAAGTTTCGGATGACTTCAAAACAGGAATGGATGCAGCCCGTCAATTATGGGGTGGCCAATAATGTTAGGAAGAAAACGTGTTAATGAGGCTCTAGCTCTCATGGGAGAGATGTTTCCAAACGCTCATGGAGAGCTGGAGTGGGAAACGCCTTTCCAACTATTAGTTGCTGTTATTTTATCAGCCCAGACAACTGATAAGGCTGTTAACAAGATCACACCAGGCTTGTGGGCGCGTTATCCAGGAATTGAGGATTTGGCTTCTGCTAATCTCGATGACGTTGAGATGTGTTTGAGAACGATTGGTCTTTACAAAAATAAAGCAAAGAACATCATCAAGACTGCTAGAGCTGTTTTAATGAATTTTGATGGACAGGTTCCGAAAACGCATAAGGAATTGGAAAGTCTACCTGGTGTGGGACGAAAAACAGCTAACGTAGTATTGGCTGAAGTCTATGGCATCCCTTCTATTGCTGTAGATACCCATGTCTCACGTGTTTCTAAAAGGCTAAATATCGTGCCAGAGGATGCTAGTGTAGAGGAAATCGAAGCGGAACTGATGAAGAAAATCCCAAAGAGGGATTGGATTATCAGCCATCACCGTATGATTTTCTTTGGACGCTATCATTGCTTAGCTAAGAATCCTAAGTGCCAGACATGTCCTCTTCAAAGTTATTGTAAGTATTATAAAGAAACAACCAAGAAATAAGCTGGAGAATGTGACTTTCTTCGGCTTTTTACAGCTGTAAGAATTTGTTACAAACTAGTAACTTGACAAAAGTCTCAGGCTTTAAGAAAATAGAAGAAACGATTTAGAAGCAGGAGCGATATAGTGAATGGCTGAATTCAGTAATGAAGAGTATCTGAGAGCCTTAGCTGATAATGGTGATAGAGAAGCAGCCAAAGAATATGAGCAAGCTTTGGATAATCGTATTTTTCAGTTGCAGATTTCATTGGCTCAAACGAGTGATCCGCAGGGTCGTAGGGAAGTGCAAAAACTCTTGGAACAAGAGGAAAAGAAAAAAAGGGACTACTTTCAAGAAAAAGAGGAAAAAGCTGTGAGCGAATTTAGACGTCGTAAAAATGAAACTACAAAGGGAAGAAAAGTTTCGAGTTTTGATAAACTCAAAGATCCTAAAATCATTAGATGGGTAATTGGAGTTGTTGCAGTACTTGCAGTGGTTATTCCTGTGGTTACCTTGATGTGGTATAGTAATAACCAAAAAGAGAGTGTAACAAATCCATGGAAAAATGGTCAGTTAGCTAAAAGTAAGGAACAAGCAGCATCATCTGATAATCAATCCTCTCAAGTTGATACCTCATCCTTGTCTGACCAACAGTTAGAAGACTGGGTAGTTTCTACTTATGCTAAAGAACAAGGGTCAACAGGAGAAAATTATAAGAATCTAGGTTGGAAAGTCTATTCTTGGACCGATGATGATGATAACCTAGTTTATGCTCAACTTTATGATGCCTATGGTAATGATGTTCTTCTTTTCCGTGTAGATAAGAAGGGGCAACTCGAAGCCTATGGTGGTATTGACGGTTCAAGCGATTCTTGGGACGTCGTTTCAAAAACATATACAACCGATTAATGAAACTATATAAAACACCTGACAATGGTGGTTGAGACTGTCTTTTGACAGTCTTTTTTGGTATAATTTTAAGTAATCGTGTATACAATTAAAAAGCTGATTGAGAGGATTTGGGGATGATAGTTCTACAGAACTTTTTTAATGTCTTCAGGTTTTCAAGGATTGCTTAAATAAAGGAGAGTTGTCGTGTCAGACTATTTATCGGTCACATCCTTAACCAAATATTTGAAAATGAAATTTGACCGTGATCCTTATCTAGAGAGGGTTTATTTGACGGGGCAGGTTTCCAATTTTCGTCGACGTCCGAGTCACCAATATTTTTCGATAAAGGATGAAGGGGCTGTTATTCAGGCGACGATTTGGGCTGGGGTTTTCAAAAAGCTTGGTTTTGAACTCGAAGAAGGGATGAAGATCAATGTCGTTGGTCGGGTCCAGATTTATGAGCCTAGTGGTTCTTATTCCATTATTATCGAGAAGGCTGAGCCTGATGGTATTGGGGCTTTGGCCATCCAGTTTGAACAGCTTCGAAAAAAATTGACTGCAGAAGGCTATTTCGATGATCGTCATAAGCAAGCTCTGCCTAATTTTGTCAAAAAAATTGGGGTTGTCACTAGTCCTAGTGGTGCGGTTATTCGAGATATTATTACGACCGTTAGTCGTCGTTTTCCTGGGGTAGAAATCTTACTTTTCCCTACCAAGGTTCAAGGTGAAGGAGCTGCACAGGAAATTGCTGAAAATATCCAAAAAGCCAATCAAAGGAATGACCTAGATTTACTTATCGTTGGTCGTGGTGGAGGTTCTATTGAAGACCTCTGGGCATTTAACGAGGAAATTGTAGTTCAGTCGATTTTTGAGAGTCGTCTCCCTGTGATTTCAAGCGTTGGCCACGAAACAGATACGACTTTGGCTGACTTTGTTGCAGATCGTAGAGCTGCTACGCCTACAGCAGCGGCAGAACTTGCGACTCCGGTATCAAAGGCTGATACCTTGGTTTGGATTCGTGAAAGACAAAATAGAGCCTATCAAGCCTGTTTGAGACGTATACAGTATAACCAGGAACGCTTGGCCAAATTGTCACAATCTGTTGTCTTTAGGCAACCTGAGCGCCTTTACGATGGTTATCTACAAAAGTTGGATCGACTAACAACAAGGCTTGAAACCTTCATGAGTCAAGATTTCGCACGCAAACAAAAAGAAGCAGAGCTTTTGAGACAACGATTACAAGGCTTAAATCTTCTGACTAGTGTTCAGAACTACCAAGACCGTCGAGAGTCTTTGCAACGTTTATTGGTGACTACAACTAAGAACACCATGAATGGTAATCGTGTGAGATTAGAAAAGGCACAGGATGCCTTATTGTCTCTAGATACTAGTCGTATTGTTGCAAGGGGCTATGCCATTGTCAAGAAAGATGATAAACCTTTAACAAGTACCAAGAATATTACCGAAGGTGATCAATTAACCGTCCAAATGAAAGATGGAGAACTAGAAGTAGAGGTGAAAAATGTCAACTAAAAAAACATTTGAGGAAAATTTACAGGACTTAGAAGCCATCGTCACTAAGCTCGAAACAGGTGATGTTGCTCTTGAGGATGCTATTGCTGAGTTCCAAAAAGGTATGGCCTTGTCTAAAAATTTGCAGAAGACCTTGGAAGATGCTGAAAAAACACTAGTTAAGGTCATGCAAGCAGATGGTACAGAAACGGAAATGGATGCCTAATGAGCAAGCTAAATAAAATTGATGCGGCTATCCGTGATTACTACCAAAAAAAGAATCTTCCTGTATCAAGTGATTTAATCACTGCCATCCTTTATTCAGTTGATAGTGGAGGCAAGCGTATTCGTCCACTGATTTTCTTAGATTTACTTGAAGGATTTGGTTTAGAGCTTACTCCTAGTCATTTCGATGTCGCAGCAAGTCTTGAAATGATTCATACTGGAAGTCTGATTCACGACGATCTGCCGGCCATGGATGATGATGATTACCGTCGAGGACGTTTAACCAACCATAAGAAATTCGATGAAGCAACGGCAATCTTGGCTGGAGATTCTCTCTTTTTGGATCCATTTGACCTCCTAGCACAAACAGAGTTATCCGCAGAAATTCGAGTTCAATTGATTCAAGCATTATCTCATTCTTCAGGAACCTTCGGTATGGTAGGTGGACAAATGTTGGATATGAAGGGTGAAGGTCAGGAACTTGATTTATCGCAACTGGCTAAGATTCATGAGCATAAGACAGGTAAGCTTTTAACCTTTCCTTTTGTAGCGGCTGGTATTGTTGCTCAAAAAGATCAACAGGTCTTGGAAAATCTTCAAGAAGCTGGTCGCTTGATTGGTCTTGCCTTTCAAGTACGTGATGATATTTTGGATGTGACTGCTGATTTCGAAGAGCTTGGGAAGACGCCTGGGAAAGATGTAGTAGCTGGAAAATCAACATATCCGGCTCTGCTTGGTCTTGAAAAATCACATGCTATCCTAGAGGAATCACTTGATAAAGCTGAGGCTATTTTCCGAAATCTATCTGAGACTCAAGGTTTCAAGAAAGACAGTATTATAGAAATCATAGAAAGGTTACGACTCCATGCCTAAGGAAAGAGTAGACGTCTTGGCTTATAAACAAGGCCTTTTTGAAACACGAGAACAAGCTAAACGTGGCGTTATGGCTGGTTTAGTTGTTAATGTTATCAATGGTGAACGTTACGATAAACCCGGTGAAAAAATCGACGACGGTACAGAGTTGAAGCTTAAAGGAGAAAAACTCAAGTATGTGAGCCGTGGAGGACTCAAACTTGAAAAAGCTTTGGAAGTATTCAATCTGTCGGTTGAAGGCATGACGACCATCGATATTGGAGCTTCAACAGGTGGATTTACCGATGTTATGCTTCAAAATGGGGCCAAACTGGTTTATGCTGTGGATGTCGGTACCAATCAGTTGGTTTGGAAATTGCGTCAAGATGAGCGTGTTCGTTCCATGGAGCAATATAATTTCCGTTATGCTGAACCTATTGATTTTACAGAAGGACTACCGTCTTTTGCATCAATCGATGTCAGTTTCATCTCGCTAAATTTGATTCTGCCGGCCTTGGCTAAGATATTGGTTGATGGAGGGCAAGTTGTTGCTCTTGTGAAACCGCAATTTGAGGCGGGCCGTGAACAAATTGGGAAAAACGGGATTGTTCGTGAGAGCAGTGTCCATGAAAAAGTGTTAGAAACAGTGACAGCCTTTGCGCTTGACTATGGCTTTTCAGTTAAGAGACTGGACTTTTCACCTATCCAAGGTGGTCATGGTAACATTGAGTTTCTCGCACATTTGGAGAAGACAAATTCTCCTCAAAATGATGCTCAAACCTCTATTAAGGAAGTTGTAGCACAAGCACATAAGGAGTTTAAAAAGAATGAAGAAGAATGATCGTTTGGAGTTAATCCGAAAGATTGTCCAAGAAAATAAAATTACGACTCAGGGAGAATTGGTAAAATTACTCCAAAATGAGGGATTGAAGGCTACTCAGGCGACAGTATCGCGTGATATCAATGAAATTGGTATTACCAAGGTACCAACGGAAGACGGTTCATACATCTATGGACTCTCAACTGCTCCTAGACGAGTAGGTGGAACTTCTGTTGTGACTCGTCGCTTGTTGCGTGTTGATCGTCAACATGCCTTTATGAATATCGTTGTTCAACCTGGGACAAGCCGTCTCATCAAGAAGATTCTTTTGGATGAGTACAAGCATTTGATTTTTAGTGTCATTGCTGACGATGATACCCTCTTTTTAGTGGCTCAGTCAGAGTTAGCAGCCATCGAACTACAGGGGCAAATCATTAAGTGGGTTGAAGAATAGGAGGGCCTATGCTTCTCGAAATTACGATAAAGAATTTCGCAATTATTGAAGAGATTTCTCTAAACTTTGAGAATGGTATGACCGTCCTTACTGGTGAAACAGGTGCTGGTAAGTCCATTATTATAGATGCCATGAATCTTATGTTGGGCGCACGTGCTTCTAGCGAAGTCGTCCGTCATTCAGCATCTAAGGCTGAGATTCAGGGCTTCTTTTCAATCGAACAAAATCCTGCCTTGGTTAGTATCTTGGAAGATAATGGGATTCCTGTCGAGGATGAATTGATTATCCGTCGTGAAATCTTCCAAAATGGTAGAAGTGTTAGTCGCATCAATGGACAGATGGTCAATTTAACGACACTTAAAGCCGTTGGGCACTTCTTGGTAGATATCCATGGACAACATGACCAGGAAGAGCTTATGAAACCTGCTCTGCATATTACCATGCTTGATGCCTTTGGTGACAAGGAATTTTTCCAAACTAAGAAAGAATACCAAGAGTATTTTGACCGCTATCGTGAGTTAAGAAAAGCCGTTCTTGAAAAGCAGAAAAATGAGCAGGAGCATAAGGCTCGAATTGAAATGCTAGCTTTTCAGATTGCAGAAATTGAAGCAGTCTCTCTAAAATCAGGAGAAGATTTGGCATTGATGAAGGAGCGAGACAAGCTTCTTAACCATAAGCAGATTGCTGATACCTTAACAAATGCCTATGTCATGCTGGATAATGAAGATTTTTCAAGTCTTTCAAATGTTCGTTCTGCCATGAATGACCTCCAGTCTCTTGAAGAGTATGACTCAGATTACAAAGAACTCTCTGGAAATCTATCAGAAGCCTATTATGTTTTGGAAGATGTCACTAAGCAACTCGGTGACCTTTTGGATAATTTGGACTTTGATGCTGGGCGTTTGCAAGAGATTGAACACCGCTTAGATACGATTAATGCAATTACTCGTAAATATGGTGGGACTGTCGATGACGTCTTAGATTATCTGGAAAATTCAAGTAAAGAATATAATCTTTTAACTGGCAATTCCAGTTCGTCAGATGCGATGGAACAAGAGCTTAAGCAACTTGAAAAAGATCTGCTTGCGTCTGCAGAGACCTTACAAACGGCACGCCATCAAATTGCTACAGCCCTTGAAGCTGAGATTAAGAACGAGTTATGCGACCTTTACATGGATAAGGCTGATTTTAAAGTTACCTTTACTAAAGGGAAATTTAACCGTGATGGTAATGAGCAGGTTGAGTTTTACATCTCAACCAATCCAGGTGAAGGCTTTAAACCGCTTGTTAAGGTTGCTTCAGGAGGAGAATTATCTCGACTCATGTTAGCGATTAAGTCAGCCTTTGCCCGCAAAGAAGACAAAACAAGTATCGTCTTCGATGAGGTTGATACTGGCGTTTCAGGTCGTGTTGCCCAAGCCATCGCTCAGAAAATTCATAAGATTGGGAGTCATGGTCAGGTTTTGGCCATCAGTCACCTTCCACAAGTTATTGCCATTGCTGATTATCAGTTCTTTATTTCTAAGGAAAGCGATAATGAGACGACTGTCTCTCGTGTTCGTCTCTTGACACCTGAGGAAAGGGTGCAAGAAATCGCTAAGATGTTAGCAGGTGATAATGTGACGGAGGCTGCCTTGAGCCAAGCAAGAGCCTTGTTAAAGGTAGATGACTCTCTTTAGAAAAAGACTTGGGAAAAGTTTTCCAGTCATGCTATAATAGAATAAAAATTTGTGTTAAGCGAGAAAAATATGAGTAAAATCAGAATTGTAACCGATTCGTCAATTACGATTGAACCAGAATTGGTTGAAAAATATAATATCACTGTTGTTCCATTGTCGGTTATGGTGGACGGTGTCATCTATTCAGATAGTGATCTTCGAGAAGAAGGCCGTTTCTTGGATATGATGAAGCATAGTAAAGAGTTACCAAAGACTAGCCAACCACCAGTAGGTTTGTTTGCTGAGACATATGAAAAACTTGTCAAAGAAGGTGCAGAACAGATTGTGGCTATCCACCTCATGCACACCCTCTCTGGGACATGTGAAGCTTCACGTCAAGGAGCTAGCCTGTCAGGAGCAGATGTAACCGTTATCGATTCAGGCTTTACGGATCAGTGCCTTAAGTTTCAGGTTGTTGAAGCAGCCAAATTAGCTGAAGCAGGAGATAGTCTAGATGAGATTGTAGCACGTGTGGAAGAAGTGAAAAGTAAATCTGAACTACATATCGGTGTTTCTACCCTTGAGAATCTTGTCAAAGGTGGTCGTATTGGACGTGTAACAGGTCTACTATCTTCATTGCTCAATATCCGTGTCATTATGGAGTTGAAAGACTATCAGTTGAATACGATTGCGAAGGGTCGTGGTGCTAAGACATTCACAAAATGGTTGGATTCTTATATTAATGGTATCAAGGATAAGGACCGCAAAGTGGCAGAGATTGGTATTTCTTATGCAGGGACACCTGATTTTGCACATGAAATGGCTGAAAAACTTGAGGTTTTGGGCGCTCCGATTTCAATCCTTGAGACTGGTTCCATCATTCAAACGCACACTGGTGAAGGCGCCTTTGCCGTAATGGTTCGTTATGAATAAGTGGAAAGAATCAGAATTAGTTAGAAGCCTCGTAGGCTTCTTCTTGCTTTTTCTCTTATTTATCGGCCTCTTTATTTTTGTAGTTCCTAGTACGCATCAGTCATCAAAAATTGCAGAAAAAATTAAATCTATTAAAAATGAAAAGGTCACCTATGTTGCTATCGGTGATTCCCTTACGCAAGGTGTAGGTGATAGTAGTAATCAAGGGGGCTTCGTTCCTGTTTTGTCTCAGGCCTTAGAGTCAGATTTTGACTGGCAAGTGACCTCTCGCAACTATGGTATCGCAGGGAATACGAGCAATCAAATTCTCAAGAGAGTGCAAGAAAAGAAGGATATTCAAAGAGATCTCAAGAAGGCTAAAGTGATGACTCTGACAGTTGGTGGTAATGATGTAATCCATGTCATTAAGGACAATATCACTAATCTTAATGTAGACACCTTCACTAAGCCAGCTCAGGCCTATCAAAAGAGATTAGGACAGATTATTGAGTTAGCTCGTAAGGATAATAAAACATTGCCAATTTATATTGTTGGTATTTACAATCCTTTTTATCTTAATTTTCCAGAGATGACAGAAATGCAAACTATTGTAGATAATTGGAACCAATCTACTGAAGAAGTGTGCAAGAAGTACGATAATGTCTATTTTGTTCCTGTAAATGATTTGCTTTATAAGGGAATTGACGGTAAGGGCGGTGTTACAAGCTCTGATGATACGTCTCAGTCTAGTAACTCTTCTCAAGGTAGCCTGAATGATGCTCTTTTTGAGGATGATCATTTTCATCCAAATAATACAGGTTATCAAATTATGTCAGATGCCATTTTGAAACGTATTAACCAAACAAAGAAGGAGTGGTCAGGTGAGTAAGATATGGAAGTGGTTATTTTTAGGACTCTTGGCCTTAAATCTAGCCTTAGTAAGTGTTGTGGCCTATAGAATCATGACTCCAGTGGAGACGACGAGTTCTGTATCCCTACCTAAGGGAGCAACTAAAATTGGTAAGTATAGTATGACAAGGGAGGAGCTTGACGCTGCTCTTACGGGCTTTGCCCAAGATTATTCGACCGATAAGATGCGTTTCAAGGTCAAGGTTACTAATTCTAAAATTGTTTTCGAAAGTAGCTATAAGGTTTTAGGTCACCCTGTCCCTCTTTATGTCTACTTTACGCCGGTTGTTAGTGAATCAGGAGCAATTGTACTTCATGTTTCTGAGCTTTCGGCTGGAACCTTGAAACTGCCTGTTTCGGATGCCCTTAAGATGATTAAACGTTCAACTAACCTCCCTGATTACATCGCCATCAATAGTAAGAAGGGAAAGGTTACCTTAAATATTCAGTCTATGAAGAATGAGAAGGGGATTACAGCACGTGCTCAAAGCCTTGATTTGGTTAATGACCGTATCGAATTTGACATCTATAAGACAATAAATTAAAAAGCCTTTACTTTTTGCAAAAAAGCGATTAAATTAGCGTTTATTACTTGACCTCATAGGCCTTTTAGGATAAGATAATACTTGTTCAAGCGCTAAAAAAACTATTCGCTTAGAAATAAATTGGAGGATTGTTACAATGGCTAACAAACAAGATTTGATCGCTAAAGTTGCAGAAGCAACTGAGCTTACTAAAAAAGATTCAGCAGCAGCTGTAGATGCAGTTTTCGCTTCTATCGAAGAATTCCTTGCTGCAGGTGAAAAAGTACAATTGATCGGTTTCGGTAACTTTGAAGTACGCGAACGCGCTGCTCGTCAAGGTCGTAACCCACAAACTGGTGAAGCTATCTCAATCGCAGCTTCTAAAGTTCCTGCATTTAAAGCTGGTAAAGCTCTTAAAGACGCAGTTAAATAATGTAAAAACCCCTAAAATTTTAGGGGTTTTGATTTATATGAAAATAAGTTAAGGAAATCTATGAAAACCATAACAGTGGTATTGATTTTTCTTTTGGTTTTTACTGTTATTAAACTATCAGGTATTGTTGCTATCAGCAAACTGATGAAGCCAAGTGAAAAACAAATCGAAGAAGCTCGTCAAAAACGTCTTCAAGCTGAGAAAGAGGGCAAGGATCCTTTTGAAGACTGGGATGAACGTGACGATGATGGTCTTGTCTAATAAGAGAATCCTCATCAAATAATAAAAAAGTTTGGAAGGTCTTCCAAACTTTTTTTGTAGACTAGTCAATGTAGTGAAGTTTTCCTCGGAAGTCTTCAAGAGTTTCGTAACCTTTTTCTTCCATGATTTCTTTAAGTTCTTTAGTAATACGGTCAAAAACAGCGACACCTTCTTTTTGAAGGGCAGTACCCACTTGTACCATACTTGCACCACAAAGGATGTGTTCAAAGGCATCACGACCAGATTTGACACCACCAGTACCAATAATTTGGATTTCAGGTTTCAGACGTTGGTAGAAAGCGTGAACGTTTGCCAAGGCAGTAGGTTTGATGTAGTCACCACCGATACCACCAAAACCATTCTTAGGTTTGATGACAACAGACTCATCTTCAATGTAAAGGCCATTACCAATTGAGTTGACACAGTTAACAAAGACAAGTGGAAATTGGTTAAACACTGCAGCAGCTTGGTCAAAGTGCACAATATCAAAGTATGGTGGTAATTTCACACCAAGAGGTTTTGTAAAGTAAGAGAAGACTTCAGTAAGGATCTCGGTTGTTGTTTCAAAATCATAGGCAATTTGAGGTTTACCAGGAACGTTAGGGCATGAGAGGTTGAGTTCAACAAGTCCTTCATAGTCGCTTTCTTGAACTTTTTTGAGAATCGTGTGGGTTTCTTCAGGTGAGAGACCAACTAGTGAAAGGAAATGATTTTTGGTATTGGGTTGCTTTTGCAATTCAATCACATAGTCAAGGTAGTATTCAAAACCGTTATTTGGCAAGCCCATTGAGTTGATTGACCCAAGAGGTACATTAACATAACGTGGTTCAGGATTACCAGGGCGGGCTTCAAGTGTCCCTGTTTTTGTGACGAATGAACCTGCAGCTGAAGCCTCGACCTCTGCCAATTCTTCCTTAGTCATACAATGAACACCCGCAGCATTCATAAGACAGTTAGAAAATGTAAACTGACCAACTTTTGTAGCAGTAGAAACCATAAGATCCTCCTTTAAAGATCACAATGTAAAATGTTACTAATTCATCTCATTTTAGCATGAATGAAGGCCTAAAACAAGGAAATAATGGATATGCAAAAGCATCTAAAGTGAATTTCTAATACCCTCGCTTTTGAGACTGACAGGATGCAGTAGAATTTTACAGAATTTTTTGGATTTTGCTAGCTTTTTCAAGGTTTTTTGGGTAGAATAGAAGGAGTAAATGGGTTTAACCCAAAATAAAAAGGAGACATAACTAATGGTAAAATTGGTTTTCGCTCGCCACGGTGAGTCTGAATGGAACAAAGCTAACCTTTTCACAGGTTGGGCTGACGTAGATCTTTCTGAAAAAGGTACTCAACAAGCTATCGACGCTGGTAAATTGATCAAAGAAGCTGGTATCGAATTTGATCAAGCATACACTTCAGTATTGAAACGTGCGATCAAAACAACTAACTTGGCTCTTGAAGCATCTGACCAACTTTGGGTTCCAGTTGAAAAATCATGGCGCTTGAACGAACGTCACTACGGTGGTTTGACTGGTAAAAACAAAGCAGAAGCTGCTGAACAATTTGGTGATGAGCAAGTTCACATCTGGCGTCGTTCATACGATGTTTTGCCTCCAGCAATGGATCGTGATGATGAGCACTCAGCACACACTGATCGTCGTTATGCTTCACTAGACGACTCAGTAATTCCAGATGCTGAAAACTTGAAAGTTACTTTGGAACGTGCCCTTCCATTCTGGGAAGATAAAATCGCTCCAGCTCTTAAAGATGGTAAAAACGTATTCGTAGGTGCACACGGTAACTCAATCCGTGCCCTTGTTAAACACATCAAACAATTGTCAGATGACGAAATCATGGATGTTGAAATTCCAAACTTCCCACCATTGGTATTCGAATTTGACGATAAATTGAACGTTGTTAACGAATACTACCTCGGAAAATAAGCTGAGATAAGTAGTTATCAATAATAAAGAAAAAGTTGGTTTAAGCCAGCTTTTTTCTTTTCCTGAAAAAAATTGTAAATAGTGGTCAGAAAAGTCAGTCAATTCAGTATTTTTTCCTTGACTTTCAAGTTGGAAAGATGTATCATATTAACCAAGATACATCGAAAGGAAATGAGTCAAATGACATTCGCAACTACAACAGTTTTGCTATTGCGTAATGAGGGCTAGTGCAAAAGCATTAGTCCTGTTTGGCTTACCAAGCGGGAGGTAAAAACATCTCGCTTGGGTTTCCGAGTGAGATGTTTTTTTACTACTATCGTTTTTACTTTTAGAAAGAGGATTGTCTATGCGTAAAGTTGAATTTTTTGATACAAGTCTTCGTGATGGGGAACAAACACCTGGAGTTAACTTCTCAATCAAAGAAAAAGTTGCCATTGCTAAGCAACTTGAAAAATGGGGAATTTCTGTAATCGAAGCAGGTTTCCCTGCAGCTAGTCCAGATTCATTTGAGGCAGTAAAACAAATTGCAGAAGCTATGACAACAACTTCTGTTACCGGCTTGGCTCGCTCAGTAAAATCTGATATTGATGCTTGTTATGAGGCTTTGAAAGATGCCAAGTATCCACAAATTCATGTCTTTATCGCAACAAGTCCGATTCACCGTGAGTTTAAATTGAAGAAATCAAAAGAAGAAATTCTTGAAGCTGTAAAAGAGCATGTGACTTATGCGCGTGAACGTTTCGATGTTGTTGAGTTTTCACCAGAGGATGCTACTCGTACTGAGCTTGATTTCTTGACTGAAGTTGTTCAAACAGCGGTTGATGCTGGTGCATCATATATTAATATTCCAGATACAGTAGGATTTACGACTCCAGAAGAGTTTGCACGTATTTTTGATCATTTGACTGAAAATATTAAATCAGACCATAAAGTTGTTTTTGGTGTTCACTGTCACGATGACCTCGGTATGGCAACTGCAAATACTTTGACAGCAATTAAACACGGTGCTGGACGTGTACAGGGAACTGTTAATGGTATCGGTGAACGTGCGGGTAATGTTGCTCTTGAAGAAGTAGCTGTTGCTTTGAAAATTCGTGAAGACTTTTTCCAAGCAACAAGTGATATTGTTCTTAATGAAACAATGAATACTTCAGAGCTTGTTTCTCGCTTCTCTGGAATTCCTGTTCCTAAAAATAAAGCTGTTGTTGGTGGAAATGCCTTCTCTCATGAATCAGGTATCCACCAAGATGGTGTTCTTAAGAACCCACAAACTTATGAAATTTTCACACCAGAATTAGTAGGTGTGAAGAGTAACAGTCTTCCTCTTGGTAAATTGTCAGGACGTCATGCCTTTGTTGAAAAATTGAAAGAACTTGAGCTTGACTTTGTGGAAGAAGATATCAAACCACTTTTTGCCAAATTTAAAGTCTTGGCTGGGAAAAAACATGATATTACTGATGCAGATATTCGTGCCCTTGTTGCTGGTACAAGTGTAGATAATCCAGAAGGTTTCCACTTCGAAGATCTTCGTTTGACTACTAATGCTGATGAAACAATCACTGCTACAGTAAGTTTGGCTAATGAAGACGGTGAATCTGTTGAATTTTTGGCAAATGGCCAAGGGTCAGTTGAAGCTATCTTCAATGCTATTGACAAATTCTTCAACCAAACAGTTCGCTTGACTTCTTATAATATTGACGCAGTAACTGATGGTATTGATGCGCAAGCGCGTGTACTTGTAACTGTAGAAAATGTAGATACAGATACTATTTTCAATGCATCTGGTTTGGACTTTGATGTCTTGAAAGCATCAGCAATTGCCTATATCAATGCTAATACATTGGTTCAAAAAGAAAATGCTGGTGAGATGGCACGTAAGGTTTCTTATCGTGACCTTCCATAAGCCTAAGAGGAGTTAAACATGACAAAGAAAATTGTAACACTTTCAGGTGATGGAATTGGACCTGAGATTATGGCAGCAGGTCTTGAAGTTCTTGAAAAAGTAGCTTCAAAAATTGGATTTGATTACGACATCGATGCTAAACCATTTGGTGGTGCTGGCATTGATGCTGAGGGTCATCCACTTCCTAAGTCAACTTTGGATGCTGCTAAATCAGCAGATGCTATCCTCTTAGCTGCAATTGGTGGACCTAAATATGACAATGCGCCAGTTCGTCCTGAACAAGGCCTTTTGGCCATTCGTAAGGAGTTGAATCTCTTTGCTAATATCCGTCCTGTCCGCATCTTTGATGCTTTGAAACACTTGTCACCTCTTAAACCTGAGCGTATTGAGGGCGTAGACTTCGTCGTTGTTCGTGAGCTCACAGGTGGTATTTACTTTGGTGAGCACATTTTGGAAGAAGATAAGGCTCGCGATATCAATGATTATTCAGCAGATGAGATTCGTCGTATCATGCGTCGTGCCTTCAAGATTGCTCAAGGTCGTGGCAAAAAGGTCACTAGCATTGATAAACAAAATGTTTTGGCAACTTCTAAATTGTGGCGTAAGGTTGCTGATGAAGTTTCTTTGGAGTTTCCAGAAGTAACCCTTGAACATCAGCTCGTTGATAGTGCCGCAATGATTATGATTACCAACCCAGCTCGTTTTGATGTGGTTGTGACAGAAAACCTTTTTGGTGATATCTTGTCTGATGAATCAAGTGTCCTTCCAGGAACTTTAGGTGTTATGCCATCTGCCAGTCACTCTGAAAATGGTCCAAGTCTTTATGAACCAATCCACGGTTCGGCACCAGACATCGCTGGTCAAGGTATTGCCAATCCAATTTCAATGATTTTGTCAGTAGCTATGATGTTACGTGAAAGTTTCAATGAAACTGAAGGGGCAGAATTGATTGAAAATGCTGTTGATAAGACCTTGAACCAAGGCATCTTGACACGTGATTTGGGTGGTCAGGCTTCGACTGCTGAAATGACAGCAGCTATTATTAGCAATCTCTAAACTCATGACACTAAAACTAGTGTTACTAAGCGTTTTGTTGGTATGGAATCTCCTTGTTTTATGTGCTTATGGACTTGATAAAAGCAAGGCCATTCAACATAAAAGACGGATTTCTGAGAAGGCATTATTATTGCAGACTCTGATTTTCGGTGGTATTGGTGCCTTTCTAGGTGGGAAATTTTTTAGACATAAAATTAACAAATGGTATTTTAAGCTATGTTGGCTTATAGGCATTGTTATTGATGTCGTTCTTTTATACCTTATTCTAACAAGACTTTCGGATTAGCTAATCCTTAGATTATATTTGGAGTATTTTATGAGCGGAAAATCAATTTTTGATAAACTTTGGGAACGCCACGTCGTTACTGGAAACGAGGGCGAACCACAATTGATGTATGTGGATCAGCATTATATTCACGAGGTTACAAGTCCACAGGCCTTTCAAGGACTTCGTGATGCTGGACGTAAAGTTCGTCGCCCAGATTTAACTTTTGGTACGACAGACCACAACGTTCCTACGGTTGATATTTTTAACATTCGTGACCTTATTTCTAAAAACCAAATTGATACTTTGGCGAAAAACGTTGAAGAATTTGGTATTGATGCGGCTACCCACGGTACTGCTCGTCAGGGGATTGTCCACATGGTTGGTCCTGAAACAGGTCGCAGTCAACCCGGTAAATTTGTCGTCTGTGGAGATAGTCATACGGCTACGCACGGTGCCTTTGGTGCCATTGCCTTTGGTATTGGTACATCTGAGGTAGAACATGTCTTTGCGACACAATGTTTGTGGCAAGTAAAACCTAAGAAAATGAAGGTTGAATTTGTTGGTAAACCTCAGCCAGGTGTCTATTCAAAAGACTTTATTCTTGCACTTATTGCACGCTATGGCGTTGATGCTGGTGTAGGATACGCAGTTGAATATTGTGGTGAAGCTATTGATGCCCTTTCAATGGATGAACGCATGACCATCTGTAACATGTCTATTGAATTTGGTGCTAAGATGGGTCTTATGAATCCAGACCAAAAAACTTATGATTATGTTGAGGGACGTCCATGCGCACCTAAGGGTGAGAAGTTTGAAGAAGCAGTAGCTGACTGGAAAACCTTGGTCTCAGATCCAGATGCTGAATATGATAAAGTGATTACTATTGATGTTTCAGAATTGGCACCTATGGTTACATGGGGAACTAACCCTGAAATGGGTGTTGAGTTTGACCAACCATTCCCAGAAATCAAAGACTTTAATGATGAACGTGCCTACGAGTATATGGACGTTAAGCCTGGCGAATATGCTAAAGATATCGATCTTGGCTATGTCTTTATCGGTTCTTGTACTAACGCACGTCTTAGCGACCTTGAGTTAGCTGCTAAATTCGTCAAAGGAAAACATATTGCACCAACATTGACAGCTATTGTTGTTCCAGGTTCACGTCCAGTTAAGAAAGAAGCTGAACGTCTTGGTTTGGATAAAATTTTCTTGGATGCAGGATTTGAATGGCGTGATCCAGGTTGCTCAATGTGTCTTGGTATGAACCCAGACCATGTTCCAGAAGGTGTTCACTGTGCATCTACAAGTAACCGTAACTTTGAGGGACGTCAAGGATATGGAGCTCGTACTCACCTTTGTAGTCCAGCAATGGCAGCAGCTGCAGCAATCGCTGGTAAATTTGTAGATGTACGCGATATGCCAGAAGTTCAAGCATAAGGGAGAAGATAATGGAAAAATTTACCGTCTATACAGGGAAATCAGTACCTTTGATGAATGATAACATCGATACGGACCAACTCATTCCCAAACAATTCTTGAAAGCTGTTGATAAAAAAGGCTTCGGTAAGAATTTGATGTTTGAATGGCGTTATCTTAATGATGACTACGAAGAAAATCCTGATTTCGTTTTCAATAAACCTGAGTATCGCGATGCGACTATTTTGGTTACTGGTGATAACTTTGGTTCAGGATCATCTCGTGAACACGCTGCATGGGCATTGGAAGACTATGGTTTCCGCTGTGTTATCGCTGGATCATTTTCAGATATCCACTATAACAACGAATTGAAGAATGGTATGTTGCCAATCGTTCAACCCTTGGAAGTACGTCAAAAATTGGCTGCTCTTCCTGCAGGTGAGGAAATCACGATTGACCTTCCAAACCAAGTCATTAAATCTTCAGCAGGAGAGTTTCCATTTGATATCGATCATGAGTGGAAACGTAAATTGGTTGAAGGGCTTGATGATATTGGAATCACTCTTCAATATGAAGATTTGATTGCTGCCTATGAAAAACAACGCCCATCATATTGGCAATAAGGGATTAAGTTGTTTCTCTAAGCTTTGATATTCAATCTTGCTATCAGAAGCAACGATATGTTAGTAAAAAAATAATGAGCACTTAAAAGAATGGGATAAGGACAATATCAAAAATGTTGTTCTATCTCATTCTTTTTGTTTGAAACAGTTAATATGGTAGAGGCGTTTTTACTAGTAGCGTATGCTATAATAGAAAGATAGAAAGGAGGCCTTCATGTTTGCACAATTGGATACAAAATCCGTCTATAGTTTCATGGATAGTGTTGTAGATTTGAACAGCTACGTTGCGCGTGCCAAAGAGCTAGGCTATCAAGCCCTTGGTTTGATGGATCGTGACAATCTCTATGCTGCTTATCATTTTGCCCAGCTTGCAAGTAGAAACGGTTTACGTCCTTTGATTGGTATGGAAGCTAATCTATTTTACGAGGGAAGAAAAATTCCTTTTCGTCTATTAGCTAAAAATAATCAGGGCTATAAAAATTTGATGAAGTTGGCAACAGAACTCTCCTCAGGACAGCGTGAATTTACAGCTTTTTCGGACTATCTAAATGCTATTGCCCTTATCCTTCCAAGTGAAGACTGGGAGCCAGGAATGACTCTTGGTTCAGAGGTTTTCATTGGGGTAAGGCCAGAAGATGCTGGCAAAGAGTTTGATTATCCTGTGGTTCCCTTGCATACAGTGCGTTATTTTGAGAATGCAGACCGCTCGACGATACAGATGTTGCATGCCATCTCACAAAACGTTTCCTTGTCAGAGGCCTCTATTTGTCCTATGAATCAACTTCTTTTCTCGCCTCAAGAAATGGAAAGTGCCTATAGTGATATTCCAGAGGCTTTGAACAATTTGGAGCAACTTGTTTCAGACATTACTTATCAATTTGATACGGATTTGAAGCTTCCACGTTTTAATCGAGATATGCCTGCTGTTGACCAATTACGTCAATTAGCTCAATCTGGATTGGAGTCTAAAAAGTTAACCTCAGCAGTTTATCAGGAACGTTTAGACAAAGAATTGTCTATTATTCATCAGATGGGCTTTGATGATTATTTCTTGATTGTCTGGGACTTGTTACGCTTTGGGCGTAGCCGTGGTTATTATATGGGAATGGGACGTGGATCTGCTGCAGGAAGCTTGGTGGCCTATGTCCTTGATATTACTGGAATTGATCCCGTTAAAAATGACTTGCTTTTCGAGCGTTTCCTAAATGAAGAGCGTTATAGCATGCCTGATATTGATATCGACTTGCCTGATATCTATCGAAGCGAGTTTCTTCATTATGTTAGGGACCGTTATGGTAGTAATCACTCTGCTCAGATTGTTACCTTTTCAACCTTTGGAGCCAAGCAGGCTATTCGAGATGTTTTTAAACGTTTTGGTGCTAAGGAATTTGAACTGTCCCAACTAAGTAAAAAGATTTCTTTTCGCGACAACCTGACTTCTGTCTATGAGAAGAATATGTCATTTAGACAGTTGATTAATCAGAGACAGGAATTTCAGAGGGCTTTTGAGATTGCTAAGGCTATTGAAGGCCAGCCAAGACAGACCTCAATCCATGCTGCTGGTATAGTGATGAGTGATGATGATCTTACCAACCATATTCCACTAAAAGCTGGTGAGGATATGATGGTTACTCAGTACGATGCCTCCGCAGTCGAGGCCAATGGCTTGCTTAAGATGGATTTCTTGGGCCTCCGTAATTTGACCTTTGTTCAAAAAATGAAGGAGAAGCTTGAAGAAGAGCAGGGCATCACTATTGATATCAAATCCATTGACTTGGAAGATCCACAGACCCTAGCACTTTTTGCCAGTGGTAAGACCAAGGGGATTTTTCAGTTTGAGCAGGCGGGTGCCATAAACCTCCTTAAACGAATTAAACCTGCTAAGTTCGAAGAAGTCGTAGCGACAACCTCTCTTAACCGTCCTGGAGCTAGCGATTATACAGATAATTTCATTGCTCGTAAATACGGTAAGGAAAAAGTAGATCTCATTGATCCAGTAGTTGCACCAATTCTTGAGCCTACTTATGGCATCATGCTCTATCAGGAGCAGGTTATGCAGATTGCCCAAGTATTTGCGGGCTTTACACTCGGAAAAGCCGATTTGCTTCGTCGAGCGATGTCTAAAAAAGATGCCAATGAAATGTCCAAGATGTCCGAGGAGTTCATGGAAGGAAGTCGTCAGTTGGGACGTGACCCACAGATTGCTGAACGCCTCTTTAGTATGATGGCTAAGTTTGCGGGTTATGGCTTTAATAGAAGTCATGCCTATGCTTACTCAGCTTTGGCCTTTCAGTTAGCCTATTTCAAAACGCACTACCCACAGATATTCTATGACGTCATGTTAAATTATTCGTCAAGTGATTACATTAAGGATGCAATTGAAAATGGATTCTCCCTAGCTAGCCTCGATATTAATAGGATTCCCTATCTGGACAAGATTTCAGATGGCAAGATTGTATTAGGCCTTAAGACTATCAAAGGCTTACCAAGAGATTTTGCCCTTTGGATTATTGAGGATCGCAAACAAAATGGCAAATACATTTCTATAGAAGACTTTTTAACACGTATTCCTAGTAAATATCAGAAAGTCGATATTTTGACACCTCTCATCCAGATTGGTTTGTTTGATATTTTTGAACCAAATCGTCAGAAAATCATTGGCAATTTAAACAACCTCTTTACTTTTGTCAATGAGTTAGGAAGTTTGTTTGCAGAGTCCTCTTATTCTTGGGTTGATTATGAAGACTATAGCCAGACGGATCGTTATAATTTAGAACAGGAGTTACTAGGAGTTGGGCTTAGTCCTCATCCTTTACACCTAGCTCAAAAAATGGCCTCTCGTCCCTATCAACCAATTTCTGATTTGACGGTTAATAATAAGGCGACTGTTTTGGTTCAGCTAGAGTCCGTTCGAATTATCAGAACTAAAAAAGGTGATCAGATGGCCTTTCTGAACGTAACTGATGGGATCAATAAACTTGATGTTACTCTATTCCCAGAAACTTATTTCTATCATAAGGATAAATTAAGTGAAGGTGGTCTCTTTTATTTAGAGGGACGGACTCAAGAGCGTGACGGACGCATTCAGTTAATTTTATCAAACATGGAGGAAGCTAGTACAGAGCGTTTTTGGATCTTGCTTGAAAATCATGATAAAGACATTGAAGTTTCTCAAATCTTAGCTAAATATCCTGGAAATATTCCAGTTGTTATTCGTTATCAGGGAAGCAAGGAAACCATAGTTAGTCAACGGTTCAAAGTGTCTAAGACCGAAGAACTAAATAGAGAACTAGGTCCTTTCGTGTTGAAAACGGTTTTACGTTAAAAAAAAAA